>NZ_CP116902.1:2332500-2632500 GCF_028471905.1 Aneurinibacillus uraniidurans
ATAAAAATAGTCCCGATTACCGAAACAAATGGTTTCATTTCCATTATCCCCTTTATCCGCTGCTGATTTCATTCGTCGACCTTAACTATATTAAGATTTCGTTAAGATTTCAAGCGGAAGATGAGAACCGGAAAACCAGAGAAGTACAGTGGCTACTCCGAAAACAATCACAATCAGATGCTCACGAGCCCGATCTTTTTTCGTACGAATTAACGGCAGACGCACAGTAGGCGGAAACGGATGCAAATACCGCACACCTGAAACCGTTAGCGTATCCGCCAACAAGTGCGAAGCATACCCGATAATCCCTGCCATAAACAGCCCTCCTATCCGAAGTGACGCTTCTGCTTCGTACCAGATCGCCCCCCAGACAGCAAGTGCCCATAACGTGTGAGAATATGTACGATGTGGAAAATGCGGAATGACGGCAATAAATAAGCCAAGCCAGATAAGCCAGCGCTCACTCCCCTGTATTCCCTGTGTCAGCCCAGGCAATGTAAACACATGCTCGCCAAGACGCCAATACAAGCTACCTGCAGCAAGCAGCACACCCATTAAGGATAGCATCCAGCGACGAGCCGATTGATCCTTTAACACAAACCCGACCCCGAGACAGAGCAAACCGACAATCGCAGTTCCAAACTGTTCATTGCGCGTACTGGGAAAGTAGCTAAGCAAAATGAGTATCACACCCACGTATCCAAACAGACGGCGGATCCATATAAGCGGACGCTCCGTAAGTCGCCGCATTAAAAGACCGTCCACATCAAGATCTGGAACAAGTGCTGATGCCGCAGCCAACGCCGTTATCCCTACTCCTTCTGGAAGTGGCGCCTGCACCCCTTGGGCAACGAGCAGGCCGCTCATAATCCCAAATGCAAGATGGCTTCGTCCCATCATACGCATCCCTCCCTTTTCTTCGCCATTATAACAGATTCACTCATGAGATACGGGGAAAATACACACACTAGTCATATCATTACGTTTCGGAAAGGAGACCGACTGCCATGAACATCCGTATCATCAGCCTGCTTGTACTGTCTTTCATTCTGTTCGTAGGGAACGGATCTGCTGCTTATGCCGGAAAGCGAACCCGTGCGTACTGGGAGGCAACCGGTGATATTATATGGGACGTGTCTACAACAAAAAAATACATCGCGCTTACATTTGATGATGGCCCACATCCCCTTTACACGAAACAAATTATGGCAGCTCTTGAAAAACACCATGCACACGCCACTTTTTTTGTCGTTGGACAACGGGTAGAACGCCATCCTGATCTCGTTCAGCAGATGAAAAAGCAAGGACATGAGATTGCCAATCACACATATAACCACCCGTCTCCGTCTAGAATCAAAGGGGCGGAACTAGAAAATGAAATCCGCCGTACGGATACGGTTATTGAACAAACAATCGGCCAAAAACCAATCTTATTCCGACCACCAGGTGGACAATATAGCGAGAAAGTTGTGAAAGCTGCGAAAGCTGCGGGGGGACATCGTATTATTATGTGGTCCTGGACGCAAGATACAAAAGACTGGGCCAACCCAAGAGCCGCAAAAATCGCCGAACATGTGTGCCGAAACGCCCGACCTGGCAATATTGTGCTCATGCATGATTTCGGGCGTGATCGCACTCAGACCGTACAGGCAGTCGAAACCATTCTTGATCGGCTCGAAAAAGAAGGGTTTCAGTTCGTTACCGTTTCCCAGCTTTTATCCGAACGCGGCAAATAGCATATTTTTCTTTTATCCAAAGAAAAAAGCTCCTGTTTTGTGAAAACAGAAGCTTTTTGTGCTACACATTAAACTTACGTACAACTCCCTCTAATTCTTCTGCCATTTTTGTCAGAGAAGCTGAAGTCGCAGACACTTCCTGCATCGAAGCAAGCTGCTCCTCCGTACTCGCCGATACTTCAGTAATACTTGCTGACGTCTTCTCTACCGTCCGCGTTACAGAATGAATCGACGTAACGACTTGTTCAGTGTGAGCGGTAATCTCTTGTACAGCAGCTGCCACTTGTTGGATTTCATGCGTTACGCGGCTTACCGCTTCATATATTTGCGCAAAGGAACTTCCTGCACTTCCCACAACGCTAAGTCCTTTTTCTACTTCTCCTCTGCTAGCGTCCATAGAATGCAGTGCGGTGTCCATTTTACTCTTAATATCGTGGATTAAATCGGCCACTTTTTCTGCTGAGCTAGACGATTGCTCAGCCAACTTCCGAACTTCATCCGCAACGACAGCGAATCCTTGACCAGCTTCTCCCGCCCTTGCTGCCTCAATCGCTGCATTCAGGGCTAACAGGTTCGTCTGACCCGAGATATCGGTAATCAGTTTAGCAAAGTTGCCGATTTCCTCGATACTTGTATGCAGATGTTTGATAATACCGGATAACTCTTGAACGGAATGATTAATAAAATCCATCTGCCGCACAGTTACCTGAATCGTTTCCTTTCCTTCTTGCGCTATGCCCGATGTTTGTACCATCGCCGCTGACGTACCTTGTGTATGTTTCGCGATCTCCTGAAGCGCTTGCGACATACCTGCAATGATCTCAGAAACTTTCTCTATATTTTTCGCTTCTTCTTCCGAGCTACTTGCAATATCTAATACAGTTGTAGAAATATGTTCGGTGGCTAGCGTTGTTTCCTGGGAACCAACCATCAATTCTTCCGATGACGCAGCCAGATGATCTACTTTTTCCTTTACCTCGCAAAGAACAGCCTGTAAAGCTCTTCTCATCTCATTAAAATGCTCACCTAATTGTCCAATCTCATCTTTCGAATGGATGACAACCTCTTCGGTTACATCTCCTTTGCTAATTTTGTCTGCCGCATGCTGCAACTGTGCAAGCGGCCGAGTAATGGAACGAATCACCACATACATCACCACAGCACCGATCAATAACGATACGATAATCGTAAGAAGCGTCGTCCAAAAAATCCCTTGGACTCCCTCTGCTACTTCAGTCATTTGCATTGTTCCAGCGATTTTCCAGCCTGTCCGTTTATTCGTGACAAAAAATAATTGTTTCGCTCCGTCTTGATCTGAATACGTAATGTTACCGGAATCTTTCTCGAACAGCTTGCTAGCAATCACTCCGGCTATGTTCTCGCCACTTTTTACTTCAGGATGTACTACCACTTTTTTCGTTCCATCTACGATAAATGCATACCCATGCTGACCGATTTTCTTTTGCTTTACGGTATTGCTTAAGTTCGTAAGATTTACATCAACCCCAATGACTCCACTTCCATCCTGCAGCGTTCTCGTTATGCCAACTACGACAGTATGGGTGATTTTGTCAAGATACGGCTCCGAAATAACTACGCTTCCTTTTGCTTCCATTGCGTTTTGATACCAGTCTCGCTTCCTGGGATCATAGTCCGAAGCAAGCTTGTCAGCTCCATCCGCAATCAAAAATCCCGCTGAAGTACCTACATAGGCAGATGTAACTTCAGGGTGTGTATTTTGAAAACGATGGATGATATCCATGACAATCGGGCTTGTTCGACCCGTATACATACGCGCATCAATGGATCGAGAGAGATTATCCACATTTTTCATTTGCCCTTCTATCGATTCCGTAATCAACTCATTAAGAGATTGTACATTGTCCATAGAAGATCTCATCATGTCCGCTTCAATACGATTTTTCGCAGCATTGTATGAAAAAAGTCCAATAATTAAACTCGGAATCAATAACAGTAAGATAAACGCAATCTGTAATTTTCTCCCTACACTTGTTGTCATCCACTTAACCATATATGCCACCTTCCAAAATATTGTTTATAACCCACGTGTAAATAGTAAATAGCAATTTTGATGCCAAAAAAATCAAATGAAAAAGCCCAGTAAAATAGACCTATTACCAGTACTTTAGGAAAAACAATTCAAAAATGAATAGTTTTCCATGCATGTTTGAATCATATCTGGATTATCTCCATAAAAATGATGCACCTACGTATATTCAAGACATCTGCGGATATTTGGGCACTTAGCTTTTTCACCTTTCTGCCCTACACACATATTTTAACTCAAGAAAAGAGTAAACCATTTAGGAGGTATACACATGAGTACAGACAGACAACAACAACAACCATGGCAATCCGGACAATCAGGGCAACAATGGCAGTCGGGACAACAATGGCATCACGGACAGCAATGGCATCATGGGCATCATTGTGCTCCATATCCATGGTATCCAGGGCAGCCGTGGCATCAATGGTATCATTTTTGTCATCCACATCACGGGTATCCAGGGTATCCAGGGCATCCGGGGTATCCGGGGTATCCAGGACATCCGGGAATGACAGGACAGCCAGGATATCCAGGGATGACAGGACAGCCAGGGCGTGAGTAACAGTAGAGGTATCTAAAGCAGCCCTCCTATGACTGCGATTTCATAAAAACAAAAAGCCTGCCCACTCTCTAAGAAAGAGAGTGGGCAGGCTTTTATCATAGAGCTTTTGTTTCTCTGACTGACAATAGAACGGTAATACACCCAAAAGCAACGAGCGCTAAAAACGGAATCGTGATAAACCCTAACCAATTTATATACTGACCGTTACAGGGAACACCCGTTGTGCACGGAAGAATGTCCTGCATACCAGGCACTTTTTGTTCAAGGTAGTGAAACAAAGAAAGCACCATTCCACTACTGCTTAGCACTCTAACATACGGAACGATATGATCGTCCTCCCGATACGCGGCCATTCCTAACAAAATAGCCAACGGATACATACAAATACGCTGGAACCAGCATAATTTACACGGTTCAAACCCCATAATTTCACTAAAATATAAACTCCCCAGCAGTGCAATAACGGAAATGATCCATGCAAAATACAGACGATACGTTCTTATAATCGTACTCACTTTTTCCTTTCGTCCTTACTCTTCAAAATTTCCGCTTTTAACGCTGTATAGTCAAATGCAGTATCATTGGAAAGTTTTTTGCCATTAATATAAATCGTTGGCGTACTATGGATACCCAGTTTTGTTACAATCGCTTTATCGTTTTTAACATCCTCGGCAAACGTACGATTTTCTATCTCTTTTTTCAATTGCTCGTAATTCACATGCAGATTGGACTTTTTCGCAAGTTGAACAAGAAAATCAGCCGTAGCCCAGTTTGTTCCCTCATCACCTTGCGCCGCATAAACCGCTTTATAAAACTTCCAAAACTCAGCCGGGTTCTGCTTATAAATCGCTTCGCCTGCTAACGCTGCTGTCATCGAGTCGGCTTTTGGACTGACAATCGGGTAATTAATAAAGTGTAATTGAACGACTCCGCTATCAATAAAATCTTTTTGTAACCTTGGTATAATAGATTGGGCAAATTTTTTACAGGCTGGACATTTAAAATCTGCAAATTCCACGATATTTACTGGCGCACGGGTAGATCCGATAGTTGGTTGTTTTTCGTACTGAAATTCTGCTTCGTCAACCGCTCCGACTGCACGCGATTCGGAAAATTTATGAAAGGCTACGAAAGTGACAACCACGACAAGAATAACTGCCAGTGTCCATAATACGATCCGCTGTATTTTTCGTCTGCTGTTATTTTCTGTGTATTCGTTTCCCATGCACTTCTTCTCCATCTATTTTATCATTCAATTAAATCCCAACTAGAATCCCTAACAAGTTCTTCTAAATCATGGGCAGGCACAGGTTTACTAAACAAATATCCCTGTATGTTTGTACAGCCATAATGAAACAAATAACGCAGCTGCTCTTCTGTTTCTACCCCTTCCGCCAACACAGACAACCCGAGCGATTGTGCCAGATAGATAACCATGCGAACAATCTTCTCGCTGCCCTCATGCTGACCAATTTGCCGAACGAACGACTGGTCAATTTTTAGTACATCAAGCGGATAATTTTGCAAGTAGCTAAGTGAGGAGTATCCTGTACCAAAGTCATCCATCGAGATGCGAATCCCAATGTGATGTAACTTCTCGAAAACTTTCATTACATGATCACTATGATTCATCGCCACATTCTCCGTAATCTCAAGCCCTAAACATTGCGGAGAAAGTCCTGTTTCTTGCAAGACTTTTTCGACGGTCGAAACAAACCCGCTATGAATGAAATGAGGCGACGAAATATTGACATGCACAGGAATCGGATCTCGTCCCCGCTCCTGCCAGCGTTTACTTTGCTGACATGCTGTATACAGCACTTGTTCTTCCACCGCAAAAATAAAACCTGTCTCCTCCAAAATCGGGATAAATACAGCCGGAGAAATCATTCCCCTTTTTGGATGCTTCCACCGAAGCAGCGCTTCTACACCTATGATTTTACGCGAAATAGCATCGACTTGCGGCTGGTAGTACACTAGAAATTCTTGATTTAATATGGCTTTTCGCACACTGTTAAGCAATTCTAGGTTTTCGCTATTCTCACTGCTCATCGCAGACGAATAAAACGCAATCTGATTCGAGCCTTTGCGCTTGGCCCGATACATCGCCACGTCTGCAAACTGAATTAACATGTCCATATTTTCAGAATCATAAGGAGACATACTAATCCCGACCGATGACGTCAAATAGTAATCTTCCTCATGAAGTTGAAACGGGTGCTGAAAGCAATCTAAGACCTTACCCACGACCTTTTCGACTTCCGCGACAAATTGAAATGGCAAACAGACAATAAACTCATCCCCGCCATAGCGAGCAATCTGGCACGATGCATCCAGATTACGTGTAAGACGTCTGGCAACCTCTTGTAAAATCTCATCACCTTTTGCGTGACCATACGTATCATTAATGATTTTAAAGCGATCCAGATCGATAAATAATACCGCCATCTTCTGTTTATGTACAAGAGCTTCTTTGCCTAATTCCTCTCGTACATAATTCCGATTTAACAATCCAGTAACCGTATCCCGATATGCAAGCTCATTAATTTTTTTCGTGTATGAGTGAAATTCTAGCGCAACCGCTGCAACTTTTACGATTTCTTCTAACAACTCAACTTCTTCTGGAAGCGGCTTGCGCGGTTTGGAAAAATAAACGGCAAACGTCCCTAAAATCTCCTTACTATTATGCTCACGGATGAGGAAAGACCAACAAGCTTCTAACCCGCTCTCACGTGCAATGTCCCGAAAGTCCCGCCACAATTCACTTTCCGAAATCTTGTCTACAATAACATTCTTATTGTAATAAATCGCTGTCCCACAAGAGCCTACATTCGGACCAACTTCAATCCCATCGACCGCCTTGTTGTAAAAAGAAGGAAGTCCTTGTGCTTCTCCAATGTACAACTTTCCCTCCTGTGATGAATACAACAGAATGGAACACTTAGCCTCTTCAAGGAAAACCGCTTCGAGAAGCTTACACAAATGAAGTAAAACGGAATGAATATCTTCCCCTTCATATATTTTTTTTAGCGTCTGATTTAGAATGACAAGCTTCTGATGCGTTCGCTTTCGATGGGTAATATCTTGCTGGATACCAATGAAATATAGAAGCTCCTGTTCTTCATTAAAAATCGGACTAATAAATACCTCATTCCAGAACGCCGTTCCATCTTTTCGATAATTTAAAATCTCAACAGTAACGGGCCTTTTTTCTACAATGGCCTCTCTAATTTTTTTTCTGTCATCCAGATTGGTTTTAGCCCCCTGAAGAAATCGACAATTTTTCCCCAGCACCTCTTCTTTTGTGTAGCCCGTGTTTGTTGTAAATACTTCATTGACATAAATAATTGGATTATCATCTTGATGCGGGTTGGTGATCAGAACAGATGAAGTAGTATGTTCGGCGAAATTTTGTATTACGTCCAGAAACACCGCTTTCTTTATTCCTCTAGGCAGTTTCGCGGCCATGTGTATACCTTCCTTCTTCCCCAGACAAAAGTCATAAAATACGTACCCACTTATTGTTACTATCATTATAGATCATACATTTATTGGCGAAAAGAGAAAAAGCTGCAGGTTTTTGATGCATTCCTACAAACTCTAGCAATTGCGTATTAGCAGGATATACACCCATTTATGCTCCCTATATGCATAATTAGGCCAATAACTATGCCCTGTACACGGGCGTATACATATACATATCGAGAAAGGAGCTGATGGGCCATGACCCGTTGTGTATGTCCGCGTTGTTCACCGATTTACGACCCGCCAAGAAGAATTTATCGAGATTTTTACCATCCACAAGAAGTTCCTGTGATCCATCCTATCCATATCATTAATCGCCACCACTGTGTCCCGGTTTATAAACATTCATATTGTTATGTAACGAAAAATGAGTTTTATAATCGAGGCTGTTGTCATCACAAGAGACAACACACGAAAACCTCTCCATAACGATGTACAAACAAAACAAAGGGCCACCTGTCCGACACGGACTGTGACCCTTTGTTTTATTGTCATATAGACTTGCTATGTATTATGATTTCAGCTGACTTACTTCTGCCAGGCAGCTCTCACACATTTTTTTCCCTTTGAATTCAGTTACTCCTTCAATCGAATCACAGAACATACATGCCGGCTGATATTTATGAAGAACTACTTTCTCCCCTTCAACAAAAATCTCCAGTCCATCTTTTATGTCGATTCCCAATGTGCGTCGGAGTTCGATTGGTAACACAATTCGTCCTAATTCATCTACTTTTCGTACAATACCTGTTGCTTTCATTTTTATCTCCTCACTCCTAATCCTTTAACATCACTATTATAGGGTATACATATGCTGGTGCAAGTGCAAAAACTGCATATCCATATATTCTTGACTTGTCTAACTAGGCAAACGCCCATTTTTTGTATACATAAAGGCATTTACCCAGTTATTTCATATTGTATTATGATCTAAAATTTAATTCAGAATGCGAGGATAAAAAATGGAAAATTCACAAACTCCCTACACATATGATTCAACTCAGGACTATACACAGGAAAATCATGTCGCTCCGGTAGCTTATCAGTCTGGCGAAAACGCAACGAGGCGTCCTGTTTTTGGTCACGGCTTTGGTCATGGCTTTGGTCATGGCTTTGGTCACGGCTTTGGCCATCCATTTTTCGGAGGACCGTTCTTTGGGGGAGGGGGGTCGCTACTGCCATTTTTATTCCTAACACCGTTTCTTTTTAATAATTCCTATAGTTCGTACCCATATCCGTATCCGGTTCCTTATCCGTACCCATATGGATATCCATACTAGGCACACTGTGAAACCGAACAACCCCGTGGACAATCGTAAGGCCACCTACCCAAACGGTAGATGGCCTTTTGCTATTCATTGATTGACACTCGTGTCAATATATTCTAATATTTTAATTGACATTGATGAAAGTCAAAAAGGAGTGTGCACATTGTCCCCACGATCCACCGAACAAAACGAACAAATTCGAACAGAAAGAATTGAACAAATTATGCAAGCTGCTCTGGAGGTGTATATCGAAAAAGGAATTAGAGGCACAGAAATGGGAGATATCGCAAAGAAGGCGGGCATTGCAAGAGGGTTAGTGTACTACTATTACAAAAATAAGCTGGATCTCTTTCGAGAGCTGTTCACTCGCTATATAGAACTCGCACAAACCTTCATCCAATCCCGTTTAACAGCCGAAGAGGACTCTCTTACGAAGCTGAAAAAGTACACACGATTTTATATGGAAATGGCGCAAAACAGACCCGATCTTATGAGATTTTACCGCAATATGGAGAACGACATTACGCTTGTGTTCGAAACTGATTCAGAAGCAGTGCGCAATAGCTATACGCTAAATACTCACCAACCCCTTATTCAAGCATTTGAACGCGCCATGAACGAAGGAAAACTAAAAAAAAGCGATCCTAAAATCATCGTCAATGTGTACTGGGGAGCTTTAACCGGCACGCTTGATCTGTTTGTGAATGGTCAAATCAAGAAAGAAGACCTGGAACAGACTATTCATCATGTCATCGATCTCATATTTAACGGCCTGCAACACAATAAGTGCGAAGGGATGTAGGAGAGTATGTTTGAATATGCACAAACATTCCCCGTAGACTTTACCGAAACTTCAGCTGCCATAAAGGACGGCTGCACCATTAAAGACGGTTCATATATGAGTCCATATGGCGGTAATGTGCCTGCTTATTTGATCGTTCCACATAAGAATGGTCCATTTCCAGCCGTGATTTACATGCATCCAGGTCAAGGGAGCCGAACAACTTTTATCGCGGAAGCTGAGTTTCTAGCATCCAAAGGCATTGCTTCTCTTTTGCTTGATGCCCCTTTTTTGCGTCGTGCTGTTCCGCAAGAGTTATCTGCTGAGCAGAGAGCTGCGAACTTACTAGAAGTGATCACTGATATTCAACTGTTCAAACAAACCATCGTAGATATTCAACGGGGAATTGACCTGCTTACTTGCTTAGACTATATTGATCCGAATCGTCTTGCTTATGTGGGACATAGCTTTGGGGCAACATGGGGCGGGGTTCTTGCCGGAGTAGAAAAACGTGTAAAAGCATACGCTCTCATCGCGGGTTATTCCCGTTCATCAGAGTGGCATCGCACAAGCAATCATCCGTTAGCCACTTTCATTCGCCACTCGTTATCAACTGAGCAATTTCACAATCTGGTAGTGGAGCTAGAACAGCTAGATGGAATCCATTATATAAAAAATGCGTCTCCCGCATCTGTACTGTTTCAGTTTGCCTGCAATGATGAGTTCGTGTCGCAAAAACAAGCCGATGAGTTTTATGCGGCTGCCTGCCCGCCAAAAGAAATGATCTGGTATGAAACTGATCATCTATTTACGAAAGGTACCTGTGCTGCTGCTCATCAGGATCGAACAAACTGGATTATTAACCATATAAGCTAGTGTCCTCAAATGTTTACGCGATAAACCATTAGAACATAAGCGAGGTCTTCACTATGATTTATTATGAAGTCGTTTGTTTTTATTGTAGACAACTGTTTAACGTATACGAGGGAACACCGGAATACAAATATGCAAAAGAAAGCCGAGACGGAAAACACGTCTGTGGATCATGCAGTCATACGATACAGCTAGAAGCCAGATTGAATTTTTTCAAGTAATTCTGGAAAGGAGAATGTCTAATGCAGGAACAGAAAACAGCATTGCTCGTTATTGATGCACAAATCGGGCCGCTCTGGGGAACGTATAAGAAAGAAGAAACATTGTCGGTTATTCAACATATAATCGCAAAAGCAGAAAAAGCAAGCATCACGATCATCTATATCCAACACGAAGAATTGCCTGGTGGTATGTTGGCCAAAGGATCACCATTCTGGCAGTTCACCCCGGAAATCTCTCCCCGACCGGAAGATTTTGTGATTCCGAAGCAGGCTGCGGATGCCTTTTATCAAACTACGCTCACAGACGAATTACAAAAACGAGAAATCAATCATCTTGTCGTGACAGGTGTTCGAACTGAGTACTGTATCGATACAACTTGCCGTGCCGCCATAACACGAGGCTTTCATGTCACATTAGTAGAAGACGGGCATACTTCTGCGGATGCTGTCATACCAGCAGAAACAATCATTCAACATCATAACCATACGTTACGTACAATTGGGACACCAGATAGAAGTATACATGTACTACCAGCCGATCAAATTGTGTTTTAGTCCCCTACTCAAAAGCGTGAATCCACCGTACAGCAGATTTCACGCTTTTACCTTCTAAATTATAAAAAAATAACATATGCATTCCAGCTCATATGAAGGAGGATGGGTACCGCAAGCGAGTTCGTCCGCTGATACAGGAAACCGAACACTAGACCTGCAAGCATCGACGAAACCGGATACCCCGGATGCATGATGCCAAACAGCACTGCTGACCCAAGTAAGCCGACAACTGGATACAAACGATCTGCTAAAATCCGATATAGAAACCCGCGAAACATTACTTCCTCTTTCACAGGCCCAACGATAATGAGTGCAATCAGCCACAGCACCTCCTGCCATCCTCCCGCCGTATGCCATTGCATATTGACTGGATTCGCCGTCGTCGTTTCAAACTGCCAGTATTTGATCATCAAAAAAGAAATAATAGATAAACAAACAAAGCCAAACATGATATACAAATACGTAGACAACCGCCGCAATGCTGACAAGCGAATCGACTGCATAATCGAAATCCTCACATCTCGGTATAGTGCTACGATACTGAATACTACACACGCATCGAGAAACTGCCCCACGCTTCCAGTAAGCAAACGATAAGCAAACGATGTACTCGTAATTCCGCCCACAATCGCCATCAGCACTGCCGTAATAATCGTAAACGCAATATAGGTAAGAATGACTGACCAGAAGATATGCCAGCCGATTTTTGTCGGTTCTGGGGCTATTGGTGGCAGCTCTCCCGAAGATGTAATTTTCTCTCTCATTTTTCACCCCTGGACATGTTTTGTATAGCTCTATCTTCTATCATTGTGCTGCATGTGTCCACGGCAAAAATCCAGAAGACTTAATAATCGTCCATTCTTTATGAAGTCTAGTCATTTTTATGTATTCTTGCATGTAATAAAGAGATTGCTGAAAGGAGGGAGTTCGATGGGCTGTTCTTTATGTGGGAAAAAGAAAGGAAGCGGTAGGAAAAAGTAAAGAATAACGCAAGAAAAACCCCCGAAAGACAGCACATAGTGGCTGGATTTCGGGGAGTATTTACACAACCGCAATATAAATATCAACCTCTGCGTTCGTTGGATCGCAGCTTCTCGCATCGTACCATTCAAAATCTCCACTAAAGGCTCGCCTTACGTCTGAACTTTTAAACCACTCCCAAATGTAGGTCCATGCCTTAGGAACGACCTCTGAAATGAGTCCCTTCTCTGTTGTAAAAACCATGTATGTCGCTGCAGGAATTACTTTCGCAACCATGCCATCTGGGAGCTGTTCAAGCTCGGTACTTTCCTTTCCAATCACTACTGAATACAAGCCGGACGCTCCATTCTCATAATCGGTATACAAACCAAACGTTACACCAGGGTTTATTTGAGCTGAAATTTTAGTAGGGATTTGCTCTGCAAAATACCGCTCCCATAATTGCGGTATTTCCCCAGCTCCCGTCCTCTCCGATTCATTCGTTGTACGAGCTTCGATCCCGATTATTTTCATCTCATCTTTCTTTATAATTTTTGGTGGATTCATTTCTCCTGCCTCCCTTCCATAAGCCATGTCTCAATCTTCTCTTTCTGGCGAAGGTGATGACGGTAATGCATTTCCACCAGCATATACCACTCCTTCGCATGTAACGCACCTAGCCGAGGATGACGGACTGTATAAGATAGTGGAATCGCAGCAAGCGTAGGCTCAAGTTCACGCATTTGGTCTAGTACCTGCTTCAAACCAGCAGCAACCTGCTCTTTACTCTCTGGCTGCAACGGTGTGTACTCTTTCGAAGATGGAACATGGATTTTTATCGGTGGAAAGCTGCCTTGGGCAAATATAGCCTCTCCGTCTTCTGTTTTTCCCTCGACTGTATTGACATGCTGACCGATCTGGTTCCGACATGCCTCCACATTCCGAAGCTGCATGTAGAGAGCCGAGTTGATTACATGCATATACATCTGCCCAAGCGACCATTCATTTTCAGATGGCTTATACATAAGCTGTTCTATGCTGAACTTCTCCAATTCTTGAAGATATGCAGCAGAGAGTTCTTCTAGGCGGGATAAAGATTCTTTCGTATTCATATCATTTCTCCTTTCGTTCTCTATCGCCTACTATACAAAAGCACTACTGACAACAGTATGTCAGTAGTGCTTTATCATTTTTGCTATTTCTTCCTGAACTCGCTTCCGCAATGGTTCCGGGCTTAACACTTTAGCATCTGCCCCCCAACTCAACACCCATGGAAGCACTTCCTCAAATTGACGAACTCTAAGTACAACAAGCAGACCTTCCGAAGTTTCCTCTACTGCTTCCGTGTAAAAATAATTGTATTCCTTTACCTTATCCAAGAGATCCCGGTTCAGTAAAATATGTACCAGAACGTTACGATCATCAGGCGGTTCATATGTTTGCAAGTTAAAGCTGGATGGTCTTTCAAACTTCTCATCCAATAATGTAAGTTCATACATGCGCTGTAAGCGAAAGTGACGAAGTTCCTGGCGCAAATGGCAAAACGCAATAAGTGTCCATGTGCCACCTACAAACACAAGACCGTATGGCTCAACGGTGCGGGAACTTTGGCGATTACCTGTAGGTTCCGGTATTTTTTTCATATAGCAGAAGTGTACTTTTCTCTCCTCTAGTACAGCGCGACGTAGCAATCCAAGCACTTCCTCCGATTGCTCACTATCTGCTGTTCCCGTAAGCAGTTTTAAGCCCGCGCGCATCCTTACTGCTTCCCTTTGTACCGATTCAGGTAAAATCGATTCGATTTTCCCCCTAGACGCACGTGCCTTCACACGATAATTCACATCAAACTGCTGCTCTATGAAGTCGATTCCGAGCAGTAACGTGACCGCTTCTTCGGCTGTAAAACTGACAGGAGGCAAAAAATAACCATCAACTAATGAATATCCTTGACCAGGGGCTCCTACAATCGGTACACCAGCCTCGCTAAGAGCCTGTATGTCCCGGTAAATCGTGCGTATGCTCGTCTCAAATATAGCAGCCAGATCTTCCGCTCGACTCGTCCCTGTACGCTGTAATTCTAGCACAATCGCTAACATACGATCCGTTTTATTCATAGGCTGCCCCTTTCCTCAAGCCATACTTATAACACCACGAAAATACCCGTTACACTTCGACCCAATGCCGAACAATCTCCACATCGTCTCGATACTCAACATGCTCAGGCAGATCATTCGTATTTACACATAAACAGGCCAGATGCGTTTCATCGATATAATAGTGACGAATCGCCCAATTATTCTTCACCTCTTCTATGGTAAAAAAACATGCCGGGGTAATCAACCCTGTTCCGATCGCTTTGCCAATCGCTTCTTTTTGCGTCCATTTTTCATAAAAAAACACCCAGCGATTCGCTTCTGTTTGCTGCAATAGCAAGGTAAACTCTTCTCGCGATAAACACGCAAAAACAGTCGCAAAATCAAGCGGCTGAATTTCCTCTATATCAACGCCTACTCTTCCCTTGTCTGTCATGGCACATATAATCCATTTTCCCGCATGACTAATGGTAAAGTCCCCCTGCCAACTCGAGGACGCCTCTATATAAGGGCGTCCTCGTTGGTCTCGTCTATACCATTTCATCACATCTATATCTAGCTCATACTGTTGAAACATATAGTTTACTGTTAACATGCCTAGCAATGCTCGCTGCCGATCTTCTATTCTTTTATATTGTAGAATACGCTGCTGCTCCTGCGCTGGCAACTTGGCAAGATAACAGCTTAGTTTATCTGCAGAAATATAGCCCGTATTTCGTACGGCTATCATGATCACCTTACTGCCACGTACTCCTTGGCAGCTGGGAAATATCCGATTGTAACAGCATGAGAGACTAGCACCTGTGTTAACGCCTGATCTGGCTTTGGACACTCGATTCCTTCTCTGCTTAAAATCTCTTGTGCTTCCTTACACACATACCGATATTCAGAATCGTGTGCTCCATCCCCTTCGAGCTGAGCTATCGCTAACTCAAACCCTTCAGTCTTTCTGCCGGAATCATCTAGCTGGAATAAATACTCCTGATATTTCATCGGTTCTAGAAGCGTAATCTCATAGCCTAGCACTCGTAATTGTGTAATGAAGTCTGCATAATGAATCTGTTCACGATTACATATGTGGAAGGTTCTTCCGTCCGCTTCTGGTTGACTGGCCAGCTTTACAATCGCTCGACTAGCGTAATCGACTGGTGTGATATCGACGTACCAATCCGCAGTAGGAGCAACACGTAAGAGCAGCATCGCTTTTATCATCCGGTAAAACGCATTGCTTTCAATGTTACGCTGGAATTTTCCAGACTGCGTACGACCAACCAAATTACCTACACGATAAATCGTCGCAGCAACACCTTGCTGCATTGCCGCCCGTACAATGTTCTCTGCCTGCAGCTTACTATTGGAGTACTCATTTTCTAATACCACATCATATGTGAAATCACCATGTTTCACAAAGTCATCCCATTGCCCGCTCATCGCCAGGTCTTCCGGTACACTTACCGTTGAGATGTGATGAAAATGAGCACCTTGCTTATGACGAATCATGTCAAGTAAGAGCGCTGTCCCTCTTACATTTATTTTTTCAAAATGGGCGGAGTCTCCGAAATGACGAACATCCGCTGCACAATGAATAATCGCATCCAGCTTATCAGACAACTCAGCGCGCACCTCAGAAGATAGACCAAGATCAGACTCACTTAGATCTCCTTCGACCATTACGATCCTATGCTGGAAGTCTTCTGTCTGAATATCTGGAAAATAAAAGTTCATCGTATCAAGCAGACGCTGACTAGGTGAAACGCCCCCGGAAACACGAATCAGACAATAAACGGTCGCTTTCGTTTCCTGCAACAGCTCATGGATGATGTGGGCGCCAAGATAACCGGTTCCTCCCGTTACAAGTACATTCTGTGCTTCCTTCCACGCCCGATTCTTTGCCGCTTTTACCGCAGGAGGTTCTGTTAACTCCTTAATCTGGCGCTCTTCATTAGACAATGCCTGTGTCGGTGCTAACTCTTTTGCTTGCTCCACATATTCTGCTAATGCCGCAATCGTACGATAGCGGAAAAAATCCTGGATCTTCAAGAAAGGAAACGTAGGCTTGAGCAAGACAAGAATGCTGATGATTTTTAATGAATGACCGCCGCTTTCAAAGAAGTCATCCGTAACCCCGATTTCCTCTACACCAAGCACTTTTTCCCATGCTTTGGCGATACATATCTCTGTCTCACTTTTCGGCTTTTCCCGATTTCCTTGTGTTAGGACAATCTTATCTTCTCTGCTCACTAATAGCTTCCGATCAATCTTACCCGTCGGAGAAATCGGCAGATTCTCCAGGAAAATAAACTGTTCCGGAATCATATACCCTGGCAGCAATTGAGCCAGAAATAATCGTATGTCCTTTTCATTCAACGGATGCATACTACCTGTACTGTAGTACGTTACCAGTCGTTTATTCCCGTCTTCTTCTACCTTTGCTACAACCGCTACATGTTCAACATCGGCTTGCTTAGCAAATGCATCTTCAATTTCATCGATTTCAATTCGGTGACCGCGAATTTTCACCTGATTGTCCTTACGTCCCACATACTCGATATTACCGTCAGCTAACAAACGGACAATATCTCCCGACTTATATAAATACTCTCCTGAAGTATCAGAGAATAGATGCGGTACAAAAGCATCCGCTGTTTTATCGGGCTTATTCAAGTATTCCTTAGCTAAGCCTACTCCACCGATATACAGCTCACCCGGTACATGAATTGGACATAACTGCCCATGTGGATCTACCACGTACGTTTCATAATTGTCATACGGCTTTCCAATCGGAATATATACTTGATCGGATGGAACTTCTTCTTCGACAAGATAAATCGTAGTCCCTACCGTACACTCTGTTGGTCCGTATGCATTAAAAATCTTACTAGAAAGTCCAAAACGGCGCTGCCATAGACGTACGGTTTCACCAGTTAGTGCTTCACCTGCTACAATGATTCTCTTAATTGTTTGCAGTTTAGGAATGCTTTCCTCTTCTAGATAAGCGGCAATTTGTTTAAAGAAGGCGGTCGGCAAGGCCAACGCTCCTGTTGCCTGTACCCTCTCGGCAGCATTCGCAAATTCTTCAATGGCCATCCGCTCCACATTCGCAAGCAAATGCAAACGCGCCCCCCAAAGCAATGCAGAAAATGTCTCGGCAATCGAGGCATCAAAGCTATAAGAAGCAAATTGCAGAAAAACATCCTCTGGCATACATTCATACGGTCCCCGCAAATATACGAGCAAATTGACGGCACCTCTATGAAGAATAACCGTTCCTTTCGGGTTCCCTGTCGAACCAGACGTATAAATCACATAAGCAGGATCTTCTGCCGCTGGATAGGTAGAAAAATGAATCGCGTCATACGGAATCAACGATGCATCATCCACATACAGTACCTGAGCAGCATGCTCGGTCGAACGAATACATTCCTCCAGGGTACTTGTATATGCTGGTTTCGTGACGATAAAAGCAGCCCGACTATCCCCAAGCATATACTCGATACGGGCAAGTGGATATTCCGGATCAATCGGGACATAAACACCACCCGCTTTCATAATTCCTAATAGGCCTACTACAGTTTCAAGACTCCGTTCCATGAACAGAGCGACAAAGTCTCCTGTTTTCAGCCCATGATCGCATAGCATTTGCGCAACCTGATTCGATTTGTTGTGCAGCTCTTCGTACGTAAGCTGTCCTTTCTCCGAGGAGAGGGCAATACGAGACGGAAATTTCGTCGCCGCTTCGATAAACAAAGCCGGAAGCGTCTTGTCTGCTGGAAATGCTCTTTTTGTATCATTCAGTGTCTGATACAGTTCCCGTTCTACCTGACTCAAAATCGTACATTTACGGAAATGAGCATCCGGTTGAGTTACCAGTGTTTCTAAAATTATTTGATATTGTTCAATAAAACGATGGATCGATTCCAACTTATATGCTGCAGCATGAAACTGTACTTCTACATCACACTCATTTGAATGTACATCCACATTCCAGATCATTGGTACCGATTGTTCATTGCACGCGGCATCCCTTGTCGTAAAGATGGCCGGATACTGAATCGGTGTAGCCGTATGGAGGAAAAGGCGATGTTCAAGCGCTTCCCCTACTCGCATTTTTACTTCCTGTAACAGCTGCTCGAATGTCTCGATTCCCGCAAGAGAAATACGGAGAGGAAGAATGTTTATGTCTTCCCCCTCATAAACAGCAGGAATACCCACAATCAGGTCTTCCTCATACGTAAGCCGATACATCCAAGTAATATAGGCAGACAGCAGCATCGCTTCTATTTCGTTGTCACTCGCTTGGCATACATGATGTACCTTCTGTAGCCACGGTCCTTGTATCGAAACCTTCACCGATTCTTTTTCCGCATCGTATAACGAAAATCGCGAGAAATCGGCTGGTATTTGAATAATAGGCAGCGGCTCAGCCAATCGATCAAGCCAGTACCGTTCGGTAGTTTTTTCTTTTGTATACTCTTCCATTACACTATCACCCTTTTATTAGTTTCTATCTTTGGCTGCTATTCGTGTAATTACAGATGGAAACGTTCAATCGTCTCTTTCAGCTCACAGACTACTTCATCTAATTCTTCTGTTTCCTTGGCAATCTCTTGCATCGATGCCAACTGTCTTGTCGACGATGAAGAAACAGCAGAAGCATTACCTGCAAACTCTTGGGAAACGCCTGCCACTGATTCCATCGATGCTGTTACTTGTTGTGAACTAGCTGCCATTTCCTCAGACGTAGCCGATACTTCCTGAATTTGTGCATTAATACTGTGAACTGCTTCTAAAATATAGGCAAAAGCTTGTCCTGCCTTTTCAACGACTTCCATTCCTACATTTACTTCCCTAACCGTATGATCCATCGATGAAATAGAATGAGTCGTACTTCCTTGAATTTCCTGTACAAGATTTGCGATTTGCTGGGCGGATTGCGTGGACTGCTCCGCTAATTTCCTCACTTCATCAGCTACAACCGCAAATCCCTTCCCATGCTCACCCGCACGTGCTGCTTCAATTGCCGCATTAAGTGCTAATAAGTTCGTTTGAGAAGAAATCTCGGTAATAATGTCTACAATTTTACTAATTTCCTGCGAGTGCTCTCCTAATGATCTCACATCAGAAACAGATTGATTGACCGAAAGACTAATGCTTTTCATCTGTTCGATTACTTTCTTCGTGATGATGTTTCCTTCTTCTGCTTCTGAAGCCATTGTATTCGAGACTTCAGAGATGCTGCCCGAGGTGAGCGCTACATGCTGAACTCCGTCTGCCAACTCCTGCGTAGCCTGTGAGCTGGCCATGATGCTCCCAACCTGCATCTCCGTACCGCTGGCAATTTCCTGAATCGCTGCCGAAACTTGCTGATTCTCTTGCACAGTATTTTTAATTTCGGATGATAGTCTTGTTGATAAATGAGAAATGCGGGACGAAACATCCGTTACGTTATGAATAATCCCCCGCAGATTTTTGAGCATCGCATAAAAGCTTTTTCCTAATTCACCAATCTCATCGTTACTTTTTATTTCCTCAATTTCAATATTCAAATTCCCCTCCGCAATCATATGTGCTTTTTCGGACAGGGATTGAATCGGTGCCATCATACGTCTGATGATAAAATAAATAAGCAATCCACTAACAATGATAAAGAACAGCATCATGTACAAAATTGTACTGGCTTCTTTCCATGCTTTTTGATTGACTTCCGCTACATTATAATCAACCACATAAAGCGCAATAACATTGTTGTTTTCATCTACAATCGGCGCAAGCCCTGTTTTGTATTGACCGTACTGATCGCCATATACATCTGTAGCTTGAATTTTCTTCTGTTCAAACGACGTTTTCATCAGAGCAAGCAAATCCGGTGAGAGGCCTACTTCGTTCAGGTTCTGATTATATGGTACATCTGCTTTTCTTAGACTTGAACTCATTGCAACATTAAAAAACTGTCCATTCTTATAGGAGGCAATAAATAAGTTGGCAATAATTTTAGAATTGCCCATGATTTCATCCATCTTTTTTGTCATTTGCAGTGCATCCGGGTTTTTATCATTCGGCTGCGCAACGATGGATCGTACTTGATCCTGATTTACTTCTTCTGCCAGAATAGCTGCTGCATCATTCAACTGCTTGCTCATACTATTCAAGTTACTATTTTTAATCATAGAATATGCAGCTATACTACTAAAAACTCCAAAAGCAACTAAGATAGCAAGAGCCGCAATAATAATTTTCATACTTGCCGAACTTCTAATCTTCCTCACTCATAACCCCTCCAGATCATCATCTTTCCTTATCCCCTGCAACACCTATAGTTCAACCCACCAAGTCAGCAAATTCTGTATATTCCCCCTTCAACAAAAAAACAACCCCTAATAAAACGAATGCACAAAGCAAGCAGGGGTTGTTTCGAATGCAACCTGGCAGCCGTAGTCAGAAAGACCGTAGGCCCATAGCTTTGCGTCCCATCTTTTCAGAAGGTTTGCCAACATTTACATATTATATATGTCACGTATGTTTAAATAACAACGAGGAAAATTTTACACTTTTCCTCAAATTTTTTCAATAACAATCTACTAAATAGTACTTTTTTATCACCAAAGAGAGCAATTCAGAGATATTGAAAGCATTTCCATGCGAAAATCGTAAAAATTAAATATAGAAAAAGATTTTATCCTATTATAAAGTTAGCATTTTACCGTAATAAAGGGTACAATTTAGATAGTTGAGTATTAATTCTAGGAGGATTCATACATGAAACGATTTACAGCCCTACTTTTTGTATTTGCAATGATGTTATCCGTCATTGCCGGATGCTCTAGTACTAGCAACAATAAAAAAGAATTAGTCATCGGTGTGGATGATCAGTTTGCTCCGATGGGATTTCGAGATGATAAAAACCAACTCGTTGGATTTGACATTGATTATGCACGTGCAGCCGGCAAAAAGATGGGATACAACGTTGTATTCCAGCCAATCGATTGGTCAGCAAAAGAATCCGAGCTGGCTAGCGGTCGCATTGATTTAATCTGGAATGGATATACCATTACGGATGAACGGAAACAAAAAGTATTATTTACAAAACCATATCTGAAAAATTCACAAGTGATCGTTATCCCGGCGGCATCACCTATTAAAACTCTAAACGATCTTGCAGGTAAAAAGATCGGGCTGCAATCGATGTCTTCAGCAGCAGATGCGTTAAATGCAAATCCAATCAAAGCAAAAGTCGGTAACGTATCCGAGTACAAAGATAATGTGTTAGCATTAAGTGATTTGAAAATCGGTCGCGTCGATGCACTTGTTATGGACGAAGTAGTTGCCCGCTATTATATGTCGAAAGAAAACAATACATTTAAATTACTTCCTGAATCATTAGCGCCAGAAGAGTACGGAGTCGGTGTTAAGAAAGGCAATGAAAAATTGTTGAATCAGCTGCAAAAAGCACTCGATGACATGAACAAAGACGGCTCAGCAGCCGAAATCTCTAAAAAATGGTTTGGCGAAGATAAGGTATTGAAATAACATACGAACATATGAGAAAGAAACCCGGATTTCTTCAACGATCCGGGTTTCTCAATTAGGAGTATCGATAAATGAGCATGGATTATATACTAACGACTACCCTTTCAATGCTAGAAGGCGCACAAATGACGATTTTGTTATTTCTAATCGCCATTGTTGTGTCCATTCCACTCGGATTTATTTTAACGATGATGGCAAATAGCAAGCTTAAGCCGCTTGCCTGGTTTGCCCATGGCTATATTTATGTCATGCGTGGAACCCCATTATTATTACAGCTGCTATTTATTTGTTTTGGTCTGCCTCTCATTCCGGTTGTTGGCGACTATCTGATCATGGATCGGTTTGTCGCGGCTTGTGTCGGCTTTATTTTGAACTACGCTGCCTACTTTGCAGAAATCTTCCGCGGTGGTCTGCTAGCGATTGACAAAGGACAATATGAAGCTTCACAAGTGTTAGGATTAAACAGATGGCAAACCATAACAAAGGTTATTTTACCGCAAATGTTCCGTGTTGCACTTCCTGCGGTTTCAAATGAGTCGATTACACTCATTAAAGATACGGCATTGTTATATGCCGTTGCCGTTCCTGAATTGCTTCATTTTGCGCAAACGGCTGTAAACCGCGACTTTACGATTGTTCCATTTTTTATTGCAGGTATCATGTACTTGCTGATGACGCTCGTATTGACACTGCTGTTTAAACTACTTGAAAAAAAGTTCAAATTTGAATAAAAGGATTGGCACCCAATGGATATGATTCAAGTTTCAAATCTAAAAAAATCGTTTGGACACGTGGATGTACTAAAAAAGATTACGTTTTCGATCCAGAAAAACGAAGTTGTCGCGGTTATCGGTCCCTCAGGCTCAGGAAAAAGTACGATGCTTCGCAGCCTGGTCGACCTAGAGCATGTCGATGGCGGGAGCGTTTGTGTGCAAGGGGACTATCTCGTTAAAGATGGAACGTATGCGAACAGCAAGGATATAAAGAAAGTCACATCGAAAATGGGCATGGTGTTTCAGCATTTTAACCTCTTCCCCCATCTAACCGTAAAAGAAAACCTGGAACTGGCACCTAAGCATGTAAAGAAAGAGCCAGCTGCAGAGATCAGTAAGCGCAGTCGTGAGTTGTTAGACAAAGTTGGCTTGGCTGCGAAAGCAGATGCGTACCCTGCCAATCTTTCAGGTGGACAAAAGCAGCGTGTTGCCATTGCTCGTGCCCTGATGATGAAGCCGGATATTATTCTTTTTGATGAACCGACTTCCGCACTTGACCCGGAACTGACAGGTGAAGTCTTGCAAGTTATGAAACAGCTTGCGGAAGAACACATGACCATGATTGTCGTCACACATGAGATGGGATTTGCCCGGGAAGTGGCGAACAAAGTTATGTTTATGGACAACGGTGAAATTTTGGAATCCGGCACACCTGAACAGCTCTTTACGAATCCACAATTCGAAAGAACAAAAGCATTTTTACAGCGAGTTTTGTAAAACAACAGCCTGGCATTCATCCCGTTAAAAAAGGGATGTGTCAGGCTGTTTTCCTTATCGTATCGCTACGGTACGTGTATGGTTTTAATATGCTGTAAATTCCAACATACCATCTCTCTATCCGCCGTAATAAGCGTAAGCCTGTTACGACCCACCTTCTGCAGTAAGCCTATTTTTTCATCATTGCCGCCCCCATCTAGGACAACGATCTGATTTTCTAATTTCTCACATTGGCTTTCAAACGTTCTGGCTAATGGGATAGAGGTAGGATTAACAGGTAGGGATTGGTTGCTTAATGAATACGGTACAGCAGCTTGCGGATACGGAAGTAGACATTTCAGATGGTTCATCGAGATAAACATCGTTTTGTACACAGGGGAGTAAAAAACAAAGTAATCGTTCATAATGCTTGTCAAATACCCATGAATGGATTTATTCCCTGTCACGTAAATTTGCACAAATTGCCCTTTCGCATTTGTGAGCGTTTTACGAAATGAGATCGAAGCAGTATCGCTTTCAATGGGTGTTTCTACTGGCAGACTATCTGTCGACGTTTCCTCCCTTTTGACTTCTTTTACCCGCTGAATATGGACAGTTGGAATATAGAAAAAAGCAGATGCGCTATGATCGTATACAACCAGAATATCCAACCCGCTATCTATGAGTGTACCTTTGTAGTAACTTTCCCCTGAAATCTTGACCTCTACATGTTTTCCGATGAAATGATGAAACTCATTCATAGTGTGTCTCCCTTCTCCTATAAAATAGAGCTTTAAAACAGCCAGGAAACCCAATAATATAAGACAACTAACGTAAATAGTGTGGCAGGCGGAATGACGACTAGTGTGATTTTTATATACTGCCACCAGGTGATTTTTACTTTTCCGCGTCTTACGATGTGCATCCACATCAGCGTAGCCAGTGTTCCCATTGGGAAAAGTAACGATCCCATGTCGCTTCCAATTACATTAGCTAAATACGAGATTTTTAGGGCGAGTGGGTCGAGGTTCATATTCATAAGTGTCAGGGTGCCAACCATAAGCGCAGGGTGATTATTAAATATATTGGATAGAACAGAGAGGAGCGCTCCCATCATGACACTCGCATGCAGCAAGTTGCCAGAAGAAACGATCGGATGCATGAAATCAATCAGCCGTGCCGTTAACCCAATGTTGTGCAGGCCGTAAATAATAACATACATACTAAAGGCGAAAACAAGAATATACCACGGTGTCTTTTTCAACATATCCATCGGGGATATCTTCAAGTGAACCCAACGCCATCCTAACAGTACAAGGGAGCCAATGACAGCTACAATCGAGACAGGAATCGCCAAATATGAAGCAACAAAAAGACTGACACGAACAATCAATACGAAAAGCAGGATATTTCGCATAAACCGGGAACGTTCCTTATCCAATGAAGGAGAAGGCCTCGTTTTGAGAGGATGATAGGTAGAGGTTGTAAGACCTGTGACTGTAGTAGGTACGGTTTGCGGAATGACTTTGTAAAAACGAAGAAACAGGAGCCCAACGAGGAACAACAACCCTAGCGTAGCAGGAACAAACATCATCGCCGTGTGCATGTACAAATCCATATGCACGATTTTTAATGCGATTAAATTCACAATGTTACTTACCCCAATCGGAGCGCTAGAAGCGGTGGCGATTAATCCCCCGGATAATAGGTAGGGGATTTTTTGATGATTTTTCAAGCCCATATTATTGAGTAACATCACTAAAATAGGTGTTGTGATTAAAATACTGCCATCGTTATTGAAAAAGAGGGTCATGAGAAAACTCAAAAGATTGACATACCAGAATAAGCGAATCCCCGATCCCCCTGCTCTGGCAGCGAGCTTCTCGGCCACCCAGTGAAAGAAGCCAAAGCTCTCTAAGACAATCGCCATCACAATCGTTGCCATAATCGTAATCGCTGCCCCGCTTATTGTTTCCGTGATCTGGCCTAGATCAGATAAGGAAACACTCCCGCTGAGCAAAACAAAGATCGCACCCACTGTAGCCGGAATAGCTTCATTTACTCCCTTAGGCCTCCACAGAATAAACACTAGCGTAACCAAAAAAGATAAGATGGTCATCCAAACCATAAGTTGGAACACACTTTTCCCCTTCCTTCTTGTGATTCATGATGTAATGTAAAAATAGAGCCCCCTTCATGTACAAGACGGCACTTGTCCTACCCTCCCCTCTGTCCTTATGATCAACTTGTACTATATGTATATGTAAATAGATAAGACAAGCTTTAGGCACGTCTCTATTTTTCGATAATTCCACTGCTGCGCATCCTTAATACATCCAAATAAAAAACCGCCCCCTTGGGAGCGGCATTGTAGTCTATCTTTAGATCATGAAGGGCTATTACACCATAATCTTGCAAATGTTATTTGTAAATTCTACTGGATCATGGATCGGTAGTCCTTCAATCAGAAGTGCCTGGTTATATAATAAGTTTGTATATAAATGTAATTTCTCTTTATCTTTTGCCAATGCATCCTGCAAGGAGCTAAACACCTCGTGATTCGTATTAATTTCTAAAATTTTTT
Organism: Aneurinibacillus uraniidurans; assembly: GCF_028471905.1. Taxonomy (NCBI): domain Bacteria; kingdom Bacillati; phylum Bacillota; class Bacilli; order Caryophanales; family Paenibacillaceae; genus Aneurinibacillus; species Aneurinibacillus uraniidurans. Next base: position 2,358,723 of record NZ_CP116902.1, read on the forward strand.
CTGCTTGTATGTTCTGGTTATCCGGCATTGCGTTTAGTATTTTTTCCATTTCGATCGTTACTTCACCGTCTGTAGACAAACATACCGGATGTGTTTTTAATCGTTTCGATGCTCGTACATCCTTTACTTTGTCTGCAAGTATATGTTTCATCTCCTCAAAGAGGGCTTTGTTTTCGTTTTCTGCTGAATCCGTATCGTTTTGACTTTCTTCTGCTTCAATCCCTAAATCACCGCTTGATACCGATTTGAACTCCTTATCTTGATAAGTCGTGATCATTTTGATGGCGAACTCATCGATATCATCTGTGAAATACAGGATTTCATATCCTTTTTCCAATACGAGCTCTGTCTGCGGCATTTTCTCAATTCTTTCATACGTCTCTCCTGAAGCATAATAAATATACTTCTGATCTTCAGGCATTCGTGAAACATATTCCGCTAACGTAACGAGCTTCTTCTCTTTTGAGGAATGGAACATCAGCAAGTCTTGCAGCAGTTCTTTATGACTTCCGAAATCACTATATACGCCGTATTTTAACTGTCTGCCAAATGATGTATAAAATTGTTCATACTTCTCACGTTCATCTTTTAGTAGACTTTGCAATTGACTGGCGATTTTCGTTTTGATGTTTTTCGCAATAACCTTCAGTTGTCGGTCATGCTGTAACATCTCGCGTGATATATTAAGCGATAAATCTTCTGAATCGACCATTCCTTTGACAAAACTAAAATAATCAGGCAGCAAATCCGCGCATTTGTTCATAATTAATACGCCATTTGAATAAAGCTCTAATCCTTTTTCATATTCTTTCGTATAGTAGTCAAATGGCATGTTCTCCGGAATGAATAAAACGGCATGATATCGCACGACACCATCGACGCTAAGATGGATATGTTTGATCGGCTTGTCAAACCCGTACCGTTTTTCTGTATAAAAGTTCTCATAGTCTTCAGACGTAAGCTCACTTTTATTCTTTTTCCAGATTGGCACCATGCTGTTTACAATCTGTTCTTCCTGGTACTCTTCAAATTCACCTTCGCTGTCTTCTTTCGGTCTTTTGCGTGTAACATCCATTTTGATTGGGTAGCGAATAAAATCAGAGTATTTTTTGATAATGGCTCTCAATCCGTACTCTTCTAGATACTCACCATAATTCTCATCTTCTGTGTTCTCTTTAATTTTTAGGATAATCTCTGTTCCTACTGCATCTTTCTCAGTCGTCACAATTGTATATCCATCAGCGCCTGTAGATTCCCATTTGAAAGCCGTATCGCTTCCTACAGCCTTACTAATGACTGTAACAACGTCCGCTACCATAAAGGCTGAATAAAAGCCCACACCGAATTGACCGATAATATCATACCCATCTTTTAATTCGGTTTCCTTTTTAAAGGCTAACGATCCGCTTTTCGCAATCGTCCCCAGGTTATTTTCCAGTTCTTCTTTTGTCATCCCGATGCCCGTATCGGAAATTTTCAATACACGGGTTTCCTTGTCGGCCACCACTTTTATGTAGTAATGATCTGGATCAAAATGTAACGCATCATCTGTTAGTGCTTTGTAATACATTTTGTCAATGGCATCGCTGGCATTAGAAATTAACTCTCGCAAAAATATCTCCCGCTGCGAATAAATAGAGTTAATCATCATATCTAATAGTCTTTTCGATTCTGCTTTAAACTCTTGTTTTACCATTACACTCTCCCCTTTCCATACAAAAACAACTCGAATATGCGAGTAACATAATTAGCACTCAACCATACAGAGTGCTAATTATTATCTTGATAACACATTCTTGATTTTGTGTCAATATGTATACACCTGTTCGCAACGGTTTGTCGGTCGTTTTCAATGCGCTATTGCTTTGCCAAGCCTTGTTAACTCTGAGGATGTACGAGCCGCTTATAAAAAAGAAAGAGAAGCATATGGAATGGTGGAGTGGAATAGGATGATCCCTTCTACCCCTTATACAAATAAAGAACCTGCCTAATTTATCAACTTAGACAGGTTATAGAAATGCTAATCATTAAATTGTGGAATACCATTCCCAAGTACAACGAATTTTCCTTTTCCATTTGGTATCCAATCTTTAAAATCTCCTTTATAAGCCGCAATTCTACTTGGTGTATGATACAATTTATTTAAATGCTTTCTGAATTAATGGCATTGTCTGATTAATCATTTGACTACCAGCAACCATTTTGTCAGTCGCTTTATTAATATATGTTACATCATTCTTGTCGATACCTTTCGCAATTAAATCAGGGACTTTCTCAAACTCAGCAATTGCTTTCATATAAGAGTTGTGGACTTCTTGAAATCGTGGTGTCGGCTTTAATTTCTTCGCATCATCTACTCCATTTTTCAACATTGCCAAAGCTGCTGCCATCTTCTTTTTCCAATTATCCGAACCATCAAACTGTTGTGAGACTTCACTCATTTGTAGTAATGCTTTAGTCAGAGCTGTTGTATTCGCAACAAATGCACTCTGATATTCTTTATCTGCTTCTGATAATCCATTTGTTTCTACTTTTGGTTCAGGTTTAGGTTGTTCTACTGGTTTAGTTTCTTGAGCGGGTTGTGTTTGAGATTGTGTTGAAGTTTCTTTTGGTGCAGATGCTTCTTTTCCTCCACACCCAGATAATAATGCAAGGCTTATCATGACAGACAGAAAAATTGTGACTTTTTTCATTTGTTTCTTCTCCTTATATTGTATTTAGTACGGTTAAAACATTACCATATTATGTATTAAGATTGAAGAAACAAATTATATATTTTTACTACATTAGGGATAAATTTACAAAGTTATCATCCATATGGATACAACTTGAAAAGTTACGATCTCTACTCTAGAATTACACTCGCTCCATTCCCCATATCATTATTGAAATTAATCCCATCTATCAATTTTAATAATTCGTGTAGAGTTGTTTGATGTTATTTTCAGAGTCAAATTCCATTCACTATCTTTTGAATAACCTACTCCACATGCAGAAGCATTCTCAATTTCTTCAATTGGAGTATTTGCAGTATAAGCTTCTAATGTCTTGCGAATTTCATGAAGTTCAGATTTAAGCGTCTCATTAAAGAATCCTCTACCTTTCCCTTCAGACAAATCCTTACATCCGTCCAGCAAAAAGAAAATATGCTGACCTGAATGAGTAACCTTCTCTTCATTCCATAGATTTGGAGAATTGGTGATGCCTTTTACCTTAATAAAGTTGTTTAATTGAACATTCCATGAATTATCAGATGAATAGTTTGTGCTAGAGATGTTCGGGTGTTGTCCCTTAACATAGTCAAAAGTGAACACAGTCTCTTTGAAGCCAGTATTTCCGGCAATGCCATAATAGGAGTAAATCTGACCGTTTATTTCCAATTCTACCTTGAATGGAGTCTTTCCGTTTCCTCTTTCACAATAGTTGTGAACATAGAAGACGTATTCGTCTTTTGGTGCATGACCATTACTCCACCGAATGTTCTCAACTGGCGAATAGTCTCTGTGACTGCCACCATTCATATCAATATCCAACCAACCACCACATCTACTCTTTTTATCTCCGTAGTAAATGTGTTCACCAGTAGGAGTTATACAATGAAGATCAAGGTCTGTGTATCCTTCCCAAATAAGTGAGCATCTGATTTCGTTACCCTCGTATCTTCCTCCTGCACTTTCAACCCTACGCTTAATTTCACCATCAATCCCACCATGATAATACCAACTAAATGGATTATCCCATTGTAAGATGTTAGGAGCGTCTTGATCGGAAGCAGTAACAAGAGCCATCAGCCTGTTAGGACTGTCAACCATAACCTCGATACTTTCTGCTGTAGATAACACGGTTCTTTGGAATTTCTCCCATGTCATTACTGTGTTCGGCAAGTTAACTTTTGCTTTCTTTTCTTTAGGTGCTATATTGCTAAATACACCAGATTTTTCGCTTTTCTTACTAACACTTTCTTTTGCTTTCCAAAGAAAGTGCGGTATTTCCTCGAATGTTGCGTATCTTCTTTGTAGAGAGTTGGCAATCCCAAGTTTCTTAACAATTCTTTCAGCTTGTTCAATATTACCTTGTGATGGAGCCACTTGCGACCTCATATAATTAGATGGATTCATTTTCTCTGCAAATCTACGAGAAATTAGATCGAAAGATAATCCATTAACAATGTCATCAAGCAATGTTCCAATCATGCTACTCTTTACATGACAGAATCCAGCAGGAGCAGTAGCAACAGCTAACCAAGTTATATGGTCAAGATTACGACCACTCTTAGCATTACTACGTTTGTTGTGTACTTCTTGCACAAATTTAGCAACACCAAGAACTCTGTCAGACCTATAAAGAGATTCTGATTCCAATAATGTTACTGCTTGATTTACAGCCTCTAAAGGATATTCCACTAATCCAGAAACCAAAATCCTAAAGTCCTCTCTCTTTTCTGCCATTTCTTGCCTGGATGTTTTTAGTCTAGAGTGAAAAACTTTTTCTGTTGGAAGTGTTACTGATATGTGATCCCATCCACCAGAAGTAGGTGTACCAAGAACTCTTTCACTTGAAACAAATACCCCTGTAACTCTCGATTTAAGTATGATTTTCTTCATCGCTTTAACCGATTCGGCGAAGAATTTAGGAACATCATTTTCATTCCACAAAACCGAACTTACTTCACCATCTTCAGAAATAGATACAAGTCCACCAAAACGATTCACAAAATGTCTGCAACAGCTACAAGTATAATGTTGTCTTGCTTCATGTGGTAAATTTTCAAGAAATACTTCAAACAATTCCTCTGCATCAGTAGTAAATAGTGGAACATTATCAAAAGTAGAAAAATGACGTATAATCGCCTCACTGAATTGAGGATATTGGTCATTGCTATTATCATACTCAGCATTATTAGATAAAATTTTGTTATCGTTATTCACATTTTCCCACTCCTTTTTTATAGTTTTTATTTTAAAATAACATAAAATGGAACAATTAACTTCCTTTATTTTGTCAAATTGTTAAATTTACTTAGAAGAGACCGTTATTTCAGACAAATTTTTAAACTCTATTTCGTCTTAAAAATCTTTAAGAGCAAATTTCAACAACAAAAAAGCCACTCTTCCTTTAATTCGAATTGAATTAAAGGAAGAGTGGCTTTTATTTCTTATAGTGGGTTTCCGTCCGATCACTATAAGTTTTATTGGTGAGAAAATCCCATAATCCTTGCGTGCCAAGGCGTGATGCTGGTGACAGGATTTGAACCTGCGACCCCTTCATTACGAGTGAAGTGCGCGTCTGCCAATTCCGCCACTTCGGCAAATGGAGCGGGTGAGGGGAATCGAACCCCCGCCTCAGGCTTGGGAAGCCGGCATTCTACCATTGAACTACACCCGCAATATCATACTTACATTTACAACTATACTAATAACCGTGTCAATGTATTAATGACATAAATTATTATATCATAAATATACTTATTATGCATCATTATCCGGATTTTACACCTTCATTAATGGTAAAAATATGATAAGTTACATAATGAGGTGATACATATGCAAATTTTCCGTCCGTTTAAGTGTTATGATCAATCGGCTCGTTTTTTATGTGATTCCAGACTTAATAAGCAAGTTCTAGAGTGCTATCAAGTTGCTAAATCAATTTTAGTTCATATGACTATAATGGAGGGACGCGGAGGATACTTTAGACATCCCATCACCCAGCATGTATACAACAATGGAAGGCCCTATCTTCCATCACTTTATCAGTTTATGGAGGCTTGCAATCGCGAATGGCTACGTAGAGGGAAGAATCGCGGAAGCGAGTTTGCTGCCAAAATAGAGAATTTACGACTGATTGTTATTAAACACCACGATCAATTTAGCTGGGAGTATCTGCCGCCCTTTTACTGTTATGGTGATGACAGAGTTTATCATGAAGAACAGGTTTATCAATTATATCGAAAATTACTGAAGCAAAAATGGGGGACAGATAAAATCATTCCCAAGTGCAGTATTATTCTCAAGCATACGAATACATAAAGCACCAAAAAGCCCCACCATCACGGCAGGGCTTTTCCTTACCTCTACTTATCTTGTACTTGTCAATCGGTTCTGCTTTACTCAAGAAGGAAAGTCCCACAGCATGCCTCTATCTTACAAATGTAATAAAGTCAAGATTAACCGGTTCAATACCGCCTGCACGAAGTCGTGAATTCATTTGTCCTCGATGATACTGACCGTGTAATGCTACATGAGTTAAAATATCCCGTACAGAATTCGTAAACTCTTTTCCTTTACTATTTGTGTAGGATATTGTTTTATCTAAGTCAGTATTCGCTAAATTAGTTAAAAACGCTGTAAAGCTCTCTTCATTTTGTTTAACAAGTTCTGCACAGACTTCGATATCGACCTCCGACCAGATGGGAAGCTGTGAACTATCCAGTCCTTGTAACCTGGTAATCCATACTTTTTCTGCAAGAAGAATGTGGGAAAAGCACTGCTTCCCCCCCTTCGTTTATTTCATCATACAAAGCAATTCTTTCTTCTATGATAGCTCCTATTCGTGACTCGTACACACAATAATATGTTTGAGCTTATCAGGATTTACGATATAAAAGATTCGCTCTATCTTGTTTGTATTTTGATTCCAAGCAAAACTGAATATTCCAATAGCCTCGTCATTCTTCGTTACAAGAATCCCCGGTTGGTTATTCACTCTCACTGCCAGTGCCTTTTTCCCGGAAAAGAACTTCGTGGCAATGGCATGCAACAATACTAGGACACGTTTTCTACTTGCAATTTGGTTAATAGCTGTCACTACTTTACCTCCTCCATCTGCAACAAGGATTACATCACTTGTAAGGATATCCGAGATTCCTTGAATATCCCCTCTCGATAAAGCTGAAATAAATGTAGTGACTTGTGATTGTTGAGTCTGATATGACATGTCGGTCTCATTAGGAAGTACAGTCATCTTCTTCTTGGCTCGCCCAAACATTTTACGACAATTTGGCTCCGTAATGTGTAACATATCAGCAATCTCACTGTGTTTTAAATGCAATGCCTCTCTTAGAACATAAACGACCCGCTCTGCTGTAGACAGTCTCTCCATGAGAACGACAAATGCATAGTATAATTGCTCATTTTGAACCACTTGTTCTGAGGGTTCTATCTGTGAGCCGTGCACAATCGGTTCTGGCAGCCAAGTACCGACATAGGTTTCTCTCTTTTTCCTGCTTGATTTCACTTCATTTATACAACGATTTATGACCATCTTGCTTATATACGACTTTATACTGGTAATATCAACCTGACTATTCCCGTTTATTTGAAGTCTTACAAATGTATCATGGACAATATCTTCAGCATCTACTAGGGATCCGAGCATTTGGTACGCTATCGAAATCAAGTAAGATTTGTAACTTGTGTATAACTCGTTTAACTCTAAATCATGCTGCTTCACTGTACCCTCCTTATTACGACTACAAGCAATTTTTAAAGCCCTCAGACCAAGAAGGATAGATGGGCTCCCATCCATATTTGTTTCGAGCTTTATTGTTCGAAGCACCGCGCTCACCGCGATTCCTGCCTGCTTGAATAGAAGGTTGAGCTGCTCCGATGGCAGAAGCATAGGCTGGTAACCACAGAGTTCCTGGTGCAGGACTATCATCTACAATATTTACCAGACCAGATGGCCAATCTAGTGCCAACAAAGCCGCTCTTGCTGCGTCTTCAACATGTAGAAAAGAACTTACACCGTTGGTCGCTACAAGTTCCTTCCTACGTACCTGATCGGCCACGATTCCATCTATCGCATACCACGTTCCCGGACCATAAAGAGTCCCATATCGAAGTATGACAGATTCCGGCATTTCGGTCACCTTTTCTTCTAAAGCCGCAATGCCGTCAATCGTCGTTTTTCGAGGCATGGGAGCATGGATGTCCAACGGTACCTCTTCCGCAGCCGGAATATCACCATCTTCATATGCCCAGGAAATGCTTTGGGCAATCATTCGTTTAACTCCCACAGATTTTGCGGCATCTACAAGATTCCTTGTTCCCTCGATTCGTATTCTCGCATTATCAACCGAACTCCCTGTGCTCAATGATGTAAGTTGGTGAATGACTATATCCGGCTGAGATTTTTGCAGTGCAGCGAATACAGCATCCCGATCAAATGCATCTGCTACTACCGGTTTTACACCCATCTTTATTATTTTGTTTACATGTGATTCATCACGAATCATTCCAGATACTTCATGACCTTCTTCCACCAATAAAGGAATTAAAAAACGTCCGATCACACCAGTTGTACCAGCAACAAAAATTTTCATATCAGTACCTCCTCACAAAATACGAGATAGAAATACCTCGGGGTTCATAGTTAAGACAAATTAGACCCCTATTTTGTGACTTAAAATGAAAATTTCAACTGCTCGTACACCTGTGCTGTTAGGTTGCTTAGTCGAATCCCAAACAAACGAATCGGGCGATCCGAAAAATGCAGCTCATACGTCTGCATTGCGATTCGATAAATATCATCCGCTCGATCTGTTGGTACTTCCAGTGTGATGCTGCGAGAAACAGCCTGGCGATAATCGAATTTTACCTCTACCGAGACCGTTGCGGCCCGTTTATGCTGACGCTGTACTTTCTCAGCCAGCTTGTGACTAAACTCACGAGCCGTTTGCTCAATTAACGAGTGTTCCATCGTATCGATCGCAAACGTACGGGAAGAGCCAATACTTTTCTCCCCCTTCTTTCGCTCTGGATTAACTGGGGAAACATGCGCTCCCCATGCTGCCTTATACAAATACTCACCCTTTTTCCCAAACCACTGCTGTAAGTCTTCTACTGGGTGAGCTGCCAATTGTCCGATTGTATGAATTCCTTTCTGATTTAACTTCTCGGCTGTGCTTTTGCCGCAGCCATGCAGCCGCTTGACAGGCTGCGGCCAGAAGTATGCTTGAAACTGACGCTGCCCCATCTCCACAAATCCGCGTGGTTTTTTCACATCGGCACACATTTTCGCAATGAGCTTATTTGGTCCGGCCCCGATACTGCACGGAATGCGCAACTCGGATTCCAGCTTGTGTTGAATATAAGAGGTAACTTCTTTAGGAGAATGACCACGCTCGATGATTTCTGTGATATCTAGGTATGCTTCATCAATAGAAGCCACTTCGCAAGGTGCAATGCGAGCAAGAAAGCGCATGATGGCCTCGGAGTATTGACGATAGAGAGCATGCTCGGGCCGAACAAATACCGCCTTCGGACAACATTTCCACGCATCACGGTACCGCATTGTTGTATACACCCCGTATGCCTTTGCCTCGTAGCTGGCTGCCACCACAATCCCCCTCCGCTTCTGCGGGTCCCCTGCAACTATTATAGGTTTGCCGCGCAACTCTGGCCGCATGCTTTGATGCACAGAAGCAAAGAAAGAGTTCATATCACACAATAAAATCATCACATTCACCTACTTTTTCCATCCACTTTATCTTATCCTCATTATAAGAACATATATTCCTATGCACAATGTTTTTTATTTATTTTATTGAAGAAGAAATAAAGCCTCCCACTCATCCGGGAGGCCTTTAACTGTATACCACTCTTTGCTCGACTTAGTGTATGTTTGGATGCCAACTATTATTACACGTTATTGCTCATTATTTTAGAAACTATGCGTTTTGCAATCCCCTCTAATTCATCAAAAGTTAAAAGGTATTTCATATTTTTTTAACCGGCCTGTAATATACGTTCTTTATTATTTATCTTGTAGCATCAGGATTTACAATGCTAATGCATAGGAGAGGTAATGTACAATGATGGCAGCTAGCAAACTGGATAAGTATATAGAGAAATTGTTGCAACTGGGTATTTTCAAAATTAACGATCATCAACTGTATGAGTGTTCAGAGAAAGAAGTGAAGCAAGCACTGTTTCATGCCTTATTACAAAATAAAAAAATACAAATACAATAAGACAAACCCCACTACCCAAACGGGCGGTGGGGTTTGTCCTGCCTACTACCGATGAGGAACTATGATCAAAAGAACTCTCGGCAGCTTATTAGCATGGCCTTACTCTTTTTATTTCATTTTTTCAACATCAGTTAGAACACCATCTAATTCATCAATGGACTTATTAAGAACCGTTTTATCCAGCTTTTGAGCTTTTGCCCCACCTTGGATAATGCCGAGTGGCTTTTCTACTTTTTCGTAAAGATCAGGATGTTTCTCCTTTACTCCATCTTCGAATTTGCTCCACGATTCTTCCAGCTTTTCAGCACCTTCTTTTACTTTAGCTGCATGATCAGCCTGTACTTGCGTCTTCATATCTGCAAGTGTTTGCTTCATTGCTTTTGCTCCTTCACTAGGAGAGGAAGCTGCCTGTTCAGTAGAAGAGTTTACCGTAGTGGCTGTTTGAGAAGATGCTGCTGGCTGGGTATCTGCTTTCTTTGCTTCTTGTGTACCGCAAGCTGTTAATGTAAGAGATGCTGCGAATACGGCTGGTACGATTACTTTAGATAGTTTCATGTTTCATTTCCCCCTATGATGCTTTGTTTGTTTGTAATTTTTGATTTATTTTACTATCCTTACGCTTATTCCAAATAACAGTAGCAATGGCTGCTGTAAGCAGAATAGCCTGTGGAATGATACTCTCCCACGTAGGATAAATGGCAAAAGACTCAATCGAAGGAAGTCCACTAGCCTGCGTGGCGGGCAATAAACCTGCCAGCTGTAGACCGTGAATGCCCATCCCCAAGAATTTGAAGCACAAATAGAATACGAGAATGCTCGAAACGATGAAAAATGGACGCATCGGAATTTTTAATCCTACCTTGAGAATTAAGTAAGAAAGAATCACAAGACTAAGTAGTCCGATTCCAATCCCGGTTACCAGACTTGTTAAACTAATGGAGGAAGCCATCCCGATATAAAAGAGAACGGTTTCCGTTCCTTCCCGAAATACAGCTAGGAAGGACAAAATAGCAAGGGACATAAGACTTCCCGTAGCAAGTGCTTTTGTGCTTTGGTTCCGGATATATTCCTGCCATTGAGCCGTACTTGATTTGCTGTGGAGCCAATAGCTCATATAAAGGAGCATGACCGCAGCAAACAATCCAGTCCAGCCTGCTATTAAGAAGTTATTATTGCCAAACGTTCCGGCTGAAAACAGCATTTGAACAATAATGCCTAGAATGATACTGACAGCAAAGCCAGCACCCACTCCGTAAAAAATCCACTTCTTCTTATCTTCATGTCCTGCTTTTTTCAAGAAGCCAAGCAGAGCTACTACAACAAGTAAACCTTCCAATCCTTCGCGCAGGAGAATCGTAACAGCATCCACCATGGTATAGCTTGTTTTCGCTCCTAGTGGTGCAAGATAATCCCGCATCGTTTGCAGCGTTTTTTCAGCTTCCGCTTTTTTCGGAGGATTCGATGACAATAGCGCATAAGATGTCACCATATCCTTCTCGGCATCTGCGTACACTTTAGAGGACTGTGTCAATACAATTCCTTCCACATCCAGCCACATGGAGCGAACTTTCTCAACATCCCCTTTTGCGCCTTGAATGTCATTCTTTTTAACCTTAACAATGGCCTGGTCAATTAAAGAAACGAGCCCTGCTATATTCCCTTGATCAGCTTTCGGTGCTTTATCCGCAGATGATTCTGTCGGAAACTGACCTGCGATAAACTTTTCATTTACCTGCTCAAGCTGTTTCAGGTTTGTTAGCAGTGTATTTTTATCGACAGGCTGTTGAGCAAACGCAAATTGCACTTGCCCCATCGCATCTTCAATATCACGATATGCCTGCATGGACTGCTTTTTAATCCCATCTTCTACAGAAAGCCATGTAGAAGAGAAACTGTCTATTTTCTCCTGTGCTGCTTTTATATTTCCGCTCTGCACAGATTGGATCGCCTGTTCGACAAACTGGTTTTCTTTCTTCATGTCGTCCACTGCACTGTTAGCAAAAATACTAGCAGGCAGTATGAGCGTTAAGAATAGCAGGATAACCAGTCCAGCTCCTATTCTTCTTTTCATTCTTCTCCTCCCTATCTACGCATTTCCTAATCCTCACACTGTTACTTAACTAGCACGATTAGGAAATTAATAATCATTATCATCGTTTTTCTATAGTTATTCTATCCATCTCATTCTCTCCAGTCAATAATAATTTTCATTCTTACACTTTATTTATATGATATGAATTAAATGGTGTGTACAACCTTTTTAGTGTCCTCTACTATTTGGGCGATATATTCAATTATTACGCCCATTTTTTATTAACTCATGTTCCGCCCTCTGGGTATTCACATAGGATGTAACTGTTCAAATATGAAGGGAGATGACAGCATGCATTATCCGAATTATCCTGTAATGGGTGCAATGACTCCAATGCCGAATTATCCTGTGATGGGTGAAATGGCTCCGATGCCAAATGCCCCTGTGATGAGCGAAACAGCACCAATGCCGAACGCTCCTGTGATGGGCGAAACAGCGCCAATGCCAAACGCCCCTGTGATGGGCGAAACAGCGCCAATGCCAAACGCCCCTGTGATGGGTGCAATGTATCCTATGCATGGAGGAATGCACCACATGCACCATGTTCACTACGTATCTCCTGTAAATCCGTCTTTCGTGCATTTACTGTGTAAACTGATTGGACATAAGGTAGTAGTCGAAACCGTCCGTGATAAATGCGTAGGAAAACTTATAGATGTGAAGCCAGATCACATCGTACTTGAGTCTATGCATGCAGTTTTCTTTATTCGGATTCAAGAAATTGTTGCAATTATGCCAATTAAGCATTGTCATCATTGCCATCACCACAAGAAACACCGTGATGATATAGAAGTTCAAAGTACCTAAACAAGGCAGGAAGGAAACAATCAAAGAAAGAGATGCTGTCTCGGTCGCCATATTCTGGCCTTTGGGACAGCATCTCTTTCCTGTATGTATTGAAGTTTTAATTCAAAAAAAATTTAAAAATAATTCAGAATCGACTGATTCAGACGCTACATATACGAATTTTAGCGGTTTTCCCCTTGCTTTTTATTGGCATACAATTTGCTTCATATGAAATAATAGCAATAGGTTTCTCCTTTTAAAATTTCTGTTGGACTCTGACGCTTTAGGAAGCAAGATTGCACCCCTTTCTTGCTTCCTCTTTTTTTATGTGTTAGCTATACTACCACACCTTAATCAGTCCATATAAAATCAACAGCATACCCGGAAGATAATTTGCTCGACTAAGCCAGCGTATATCCCTACACATCGCACCCAATCGCAAACCGGTAATAAGGAGTATTCCGTTACTGATTCCAATAAAGAGTGCTGTTAGCCAGGGAGTATATCCGATTAGTGCCGCACCGATTCCGGCTCCGAAAGCATCCAGGGAAAGAGCAAGCCCTAAGAGGAGTGCCTCTATTCCCGTAATCGTTCCCGAATGATTGACATCTGCTTCAGCAGGTTGACGCAAGATCTCGCTCATAAGACCGATCGGTGTTTGTGTAGAATCATCCGAATTATGTGTACTCTCGTCTTCCTGTTTTGCTATTTCTGTCTGTTGACGGTACATTTGATAAACAGATCGGATTCCGATTAGTACAATTAACAATCCTCCAGCTGCTTGAGCAATGCCTGGCGAAATAAAAGAAGACAGCCCGCGACCGATTTGCATGGATAAGAACAGAGCGGTCCCAGAACAAACCATAATAATCAGTATGGAACGTATAGGTACACACATCCGTCTTATCCCATAAGTCATCCCGGCACTTAATCCGTCCAGGCTTACTGTACATGCAAATGCCAACAGCGAGATGACCTTCATTATCCCTCAGCTCTATCCTGTACAAGCGCAGACTGATTCATCATGTCAGCCGTTCTCTGTGGCAGACGTGCCATTCCTTCCATTACTGAATTGTTAAAAACGAGATTGCCTGCCTGCATCCCAACCGTGCGCCCTACTCGATCACCAAGAAGTCCGCCTACAACTGATCCGACTACCGTACCAACGCCTGGAAAAATAGTCGTACCAAGTATAGCCCCGTATTCGATTCCTGCCATAACACCTAGAGCGACTCCCACGTTTTTAGTCGTATGAGCTGCGTATTGTGTACCTGACATACTACCGCTTTGTAATTGTCGCGTATTTTCCCACTGCGACAAACCACCAGAAATCACACCGGCCCATAGTGATGTTCCGCGAAACATGACGATCCCTCCTTCATCTATTTACTTTGTAGTATGAACGATTTTGCTACCGTTATACTTACCTTTACCAGCGCCATATTTTAGGGAAAGAAATCCATGATAGAAGATTTAACTTGTGTTCCTTCCCCTGGGTTTTTACCATGCCAAAAAATTCGCCAAAAAACACTTCCCATTTCTTACCGATTTTCTCTTTGCTACTTTGATCGGTGAGCACCATTGCAATGCTTACACGCAGCGCCTCCCGTAAGTGGGCAAACGCCTGTTGAAGATGATGATCTACTTTTTGCTCTTCCATGCCAGATTCCTCTATTCGTAAATTTCTCTATCTACCCGTTTCTTAAGCCGATCAAACTGGGCTTCTGCCACAATGTCTTCTACTTCTTCTTTGGCGATACGGGCAGTCGTGCATAATCCAGTCCACGCAGCGGCTGCCGTTCTGGCCCCCATGTTTCCTGCAACACTTACAGTTGTTTTCACAATCGGGAGCAAAACGGGAGCAGCTAGCAGCATGGCCCCACCGATTACAGCACGTTCAAGATTTATCCTCATGCTTTCACTTCCTTATGCCGCCTGTACAACAGGACGAGATCGTATCGGTTCCGGACTTGCCCCCAAACCGCTAAGCAGCGGTTTGGAAACAAGACTTACTGTACTTCCTACAAGCAGAACTTGCAGGAGTTGATGCAGCCCAAGCGGAGCTGTGTGGAATATTCGGGCCAGTCCCGGTACGTAGATGACCGAGAAGAGAGCCAACCAGGAGATTCCAAGCGCCCCGACAAAGAACTTATCGCGCGTCCACTCTGAGAATCGCTGTCCCTTCTCCTGTCTCCAGGAGAATGTCTGACTTAGCTGCCCCGCTACGAGCGTGGCAAACGCCATTGTCCGGGCAACCGGCAGCGACACCCCGGCAGCCAGGCTCGTTGCGAACAAGCCGAGCGAACCAAGACCGAGGATCGAGCCGCGAATCATGACTTTCTTATACAAACTCCGATCGACAATATCCTGCTTTTCTGTGGTCAGCTCTTTATTGCCCGGATTAACAGCCAGCACTGCGGCTGGCAGCGCATCGGTCAATAAGTTCATCAGCAAGATTTGCACCGGCACGAGCGGAATTGGCATACCAGCAAGTACCGCAGCGCTGCTGACGATGACTTCAGCCAGATTGCCCGTCAGAAGGCAGCCAATAGCCTTCCGAATATTCCCGATAATCGTTCGGCCTTCTTTGACACCGTCCACAATCGAACCGAAATGATCTTCTTTCAGTACCATATCTGCCGACTGTTTGGTCACTTCAGTACCTGTTCTGCCCATCGCGATGCCAACGTCAGCTTTCTTAATTGCCGGGGCATCGTTTACCCCGTCTCCCGTCATCGCTACAAGCTGTCCAGTATGCTGGTACGCCTTCACAATTCGTAGCTTATGCTCAGGTGATACCCGGGCAAAGATTGAGACATTCGGAACAACCGCTATTAATTCAGCTTCGCTCATCCGGTTTACTTCTCCCCCGGTCAGTACGCGATCACCATCCCGATAAATCCCAAGCTGCTTCCCGATTGCCATTGCTGTGATCGGATGGTCACCCGTAATCATGACCGGTTTCACGCCGAGACGAATCGCTTCCTCAATCGCGATTGCCGCTTCCGGCTTCGCCGGGTCGATCATTCCTACCATACCGACATAAATCATCTGTTCGTCGGCCGCACTTTCACACGTTTCTTCTGTATTCAGCGGACGGTAGGCAAAACCGAGTACGCGCAATGCGTCTGCGGCAAATGCTTCATTTTGCTGGAGAATGCTTGCTCTGATCTCATCTGTTAGCGGATAAATAACACCCTGATACTGATAAGAGACACAGCGTTTCAGCGTCGCTTCCACCGATCCTTTAGACATGAGGAAGCATTCATTTTCTTTGCCTTCTTCATGGCAAATGACACTCATCGTGCCATGATACGAATCAAACGGAATCTCCCGCTTACGCTGCCAATGGGCAAGCTGTTCTTTATGCACTCCGCCTTTGGCCGACAGCGTCAGCAGCGCCCCTTCGGTAGGGTCGCCCTTCATCGTCCAGTTTCCTTCTTCCTGTGTAAGGGTACTGTTGTTGCAGAGCACACCGATGTGGAGAATCTGGGCAATGTCCTTATCAGCAGCAAGCGTCTCTCCTGCACGATTCACAATCTCGCCCGATGGATCATATCCTTCCCCAGTAGCCTGCCATACTTCATGTACAGTTGCCATACGAGTAACGGTCATCTCGTTTTTAGTCAATGTTCCGGTCTTATCCGAACAGATAACTGACACACGGCCAAGCGTTTCTAGTGCTGAGAGCTTACGCATGATCGCATTGCGCTTCGACATACGACGAATCCCCGCACTAAGCGCAATTGTAATCGTTACCGGCAGCCCTTCTGGAATGGCCGAAGCAATCAGGGCAACAGAAGTCGGTACCATCTGGCCGATTGTATTGCCGCGAAGCAGGCCGACTCCTAGTACGAGAATCCCCGCTGCAAAAGCGCCTTTCACGAACTTTTTGCTGATGGAGGTCACTTTTTCCTGTAATGGGGTCGTTACTTCTTCATCTTTTAACAGCGAGGTCAGATACCCAATTTCTGTGTTCATCCCGGTTTCCACGACAACGCCCAGTGCTTTGCCGCGTGTAATGTTTGTCCCCATATAAACCATGTTGCTTCGTTCCGCCAATGCTGTGTCGGTCGCCACTGTACCAACCGACTTCTTCACCGCCATCGATTCACCGGTGAGGGCGGCTTCATTCACTTCCAGGTTCCAGTCCGAAATAATCCGTATATCAGCCGGAACACAGTCACCTGCTTCGAGCACAACGACATCGCCTGGTACAAGATCAACAGAAGAAAGTTCACATTCGGTACCGGAGCGGATTACCTTGCACATTGGTGGCTGGAACTCATTGAGTTCATCCACTACTTTCTCTGCTTTTTGTTCCTGTACAGTACTGATGAAGGCGTTAGCTATCAGCACAGCTGACATCGCTACGCCGTCAAAAATATCCCCGGAAAAAATCGAGAGTGCGGCCGTACCGAGCAGCACAAGTGTGGTAAATTCTTTGAATTGACGGGCAAACCGCATCAGCCAGGGTGACTTTTCGGCAGGAAGCAATTGATTAAGTCCGGTTTTGGCCCGAATGCCCGCAATGCTTTTCTCTTCCAGTCCGATCTGCTTATCGGTATGCAGCTTAGAAAGGACATCCGCTTCCACTATGGAATACCACGAGGTGCCGCCCCGCTTTTCGATTTGTGGTTTAGCTCTTTCCTTGCCAGTCGTATCTATACTATTTTCCTGCTTAATATGCCGGGTAGCTCGCGTAATCCATAACAGCTTCAGTGCATCAGCAATCAGATTGACAAGCGGCGCAAGCAGCCTTCCGGTTACCATAAGCCCTGTTCCCGCTACATTCCACAGCGCTGTCCATTTCCGATGCTGTCCAGTTACATGCTCTGCATGTTTTGCGTAAGCATAATTCTTTGCTAGATGCTTTAGCTCCTCGATATGCAGATAACCGCATGCAACCTTTTCGAAGCTCGGGTTGTTCGTAATAACAAGATACTGCTTATTATTTTCCCGTTCTGGCGAGAAGCTCTCTTGTGCAATCCGGGTGAATTCCCGTTCCTCCGGGGCAGTTTTCTGTAAAATTCCGATTGAATCTTCTAGAAACCGAACCTGCACATGAGGATACTGTTCCACAAACTGTCTTACATACATCGCTTCTTTTTTCGGTGATTCTTCCCCATTAAAGAGAAGACTTGTATCTTCGACAACTAACTCCTGAACTTCAGCCATTTCACATAGTGTGATATTTTCCGGAAGAGTCACACCATCTTCCTTCGCTTTTAATTCCTGCGCTTTCCACGCATGTTCCTCCGCTACCAAACACGGCTGCGGGTTCGCAGCAAGTAATATACCCAGCGTATACAGTGGATTGCGTGTAAGAACAAACGCAGCTCCCGCCAGCCCAAAACCTAACGTAGTGGCTCGGCTTGCATACGTTTTTGTCTGGCTTGAGACGTATTGAGCCGAGTCTGTTTCTTTGCTAAAATGCTTCGTTCGCTGCCACTGCAGGAACTGGAGCGCACTAATGCCAGCCAACACGAGCAGATTCTCACGTATAAGCGCCAGGCCTAACGCAGCTGCCCCAAGAACGAGATCTCCATTTAAACGCTTTTCATGTGAAAAGCGCCTATATCCCTGTTTTAGAATGGGATACCCGCTTACAATCGAAAAAATGCCTGCGGCTGAAAACAGTCCCGTACTGCTTGCAAGTTGCGACCGCCCCATAAGCAATTGTTTTACACCCAGCACACCCATTCCGACGACAGACGCCGTAAGAGCGACCGGTGGTTTATCTTCTACTTCTCGCTTGTCCACCGGCATGACTCGAAAATGCTCGGAAATCCCCTCCGACGCATCCGCAGTCAGCACAGCAGCACTTGCTGTCTCAAGCACAGTCTGCTCATCCGGACCTTCTCCGAATTTCGAATGCCGCGCCGCATACTGTTCTTCTTCTAGCTGTTGCAGTAGACGGCAAAGAGTATGTGCTGAAACAATCGCGGTATCATATTGAAGTAGTACCCTTCCTGTAAATGGACAGGCACTGACGTTCACACGTTCGGTATTTTTATGAAAAAAGGCTTCAATCTTCCGTGCAAACGCGGTATCTCCTTTTAACCCGTATACTTCGATACGCAGCCTACCGGGCAGCGAACGAATAAATCTTTCTCTAAACGTAATGCATGCCAATGGTCCATCTCCTCTCCCTTCTTCCGTAATTCCCAAATTACAAATCATAACGTGTAGTATTGGTTGTGATAAACCGTTCTATACGTAAAAATTTGTTGAAATCATTTTTTACGATGTATAAAGATGGACAGATTATGTCACAATAATGGCTATATATTGATTAAGGAGGAGAAGTAATATGTTGAAAAAACTACTTCCCAAGTCTCCCTTAGGCATCGTTCTCACCGCCGCTGCCGTTATCTTATATGCATCACCTGAAGCAAGAAAAGCAGTTCGTAAGGCTGCCGTCAAAGGCTTATCGGCACTTATGGCTCTGACAGAACAAGTTAAAGAAAGTACTTCTTCGATACGCAACGAGCTTTCCGAAACGATGCGTGAAAGTGAAAAAGTAGAAACTAAGGAGCCTTCCAAACTCGATACACATACAACATTTACATACAACACAGAGATCGAACCGGAAGATTTCCTGAAAAGCCCGGGGCCATTAAATGTAATGAATGATGAATACTTGAAAAAGCACGCTACAGAGATTCCGACAAAACTACATTAAAGGTTGCAACATGCAAAGACCGGATAACCTGTCCGGTCTTTTTCCATACACCAAACGACGAGGTACAAGATTATGAAAAAAACGAATCAAAAAACACCGGATATTAGCCTGCCCACATACTACAACAACCGGGAGCTTAGCTGGCTGGCATTTAACGAACGGGTGCTAGAGGAAGCACAAGACGACAGCAATCCGCTCCTGGAGAGGTTCAAGTTTCTGGCAATTTTCAGTTCTAATCTGGATGAGTTCTTTATGGTACGGGTCGCTGGATTAAAGGACCAAATTAAAATCGGATTTACTAAGCCAGAGGACAAATCAGGGCTTACCCCTAAGCAGCAGGTTGATGAAATTACTAAAAAAACAACAGGTCTGGTAACCACTCAATACGCCGTCTATCATAAGATTCTGCACGCACTGCACCATGAGCATATAAAGATTGCCCGCATACAAGATATAAACGAAACGCAGTATGCGTACCTTGAGCAGTTATTTGAGCATACATTACTTCCGATTTTGACGCCGATGGCTGTAGATACGTACCATCCGTTTCCCAAGCTGTTGAATAAACGAATTAATCTTGCTGTTTTTCTGAGTCGGAAAAACGATCCGAAACAGGAACGACTGCTTGCGATTGTACAAGTACCCGCACTATTCAGTCGATTTATTCAACTACCAGCCGCTCAAGACAAGCATATCTTCATCCTGCTCGAAGATGTACTCTGCCATTTTATGTATAAGCTATTTACTGGCTACGATATCCTTTCGGTCTCCGAGTTCCGGATTACCCGCAACACTGATTTAACCATTGATGAGGAAGATGCTCAGGATTTTCTCCGCGAAATCGAAAAAGAATTAAAAAAGCGCGAACTCGGTGCAGCCGTTCGGCTGGAAATTCGTGAGAACGAGGTAGACCACACCCTCCTTCCGTATTTGCTCAACGCACTAGGCATTGAACAAAAAGATGTGTACGCCGTTAGCGGTCCGCTGGACTTAACGTTTCTATTCGCTTTTTACAATCAGCTTGCAGACACGAAAGAACACCTTATTTATGAAAAATTTACGCCGCAGCCGACTCAAGATTTTCTTGAAAGCCACAATGTCTTTGCGGTTATAGAAAAGCAGGACGTGTTGCTTCATCATCCGTATGAATCTTTCCAACCCGTGATTGATTTTCTGTGCCAGGCGGCAGATGATCCAGGCGTGATGGCGATTAAACAAACACTCTACCGTGTCAGCGGCAATTCACCGATCATTAAAGCACTAAAGCGTGCAGCCGAAAACGGCAAGCAGGTAACCGTTCTGCTTGAACTGAAAGCACGTTTTGACGAGGAAAACAATGTACACTGGGCTAAAGAGCTAGAGGAAGTTGGCTGCCATGTCATCTACGGAATGAATCGACTGAAGACCCACAGCAAAATCACGCTCGTCGTCCGGCATAAGGAAGGGAAAATTCAGCGCTTTGTTCATCTTGGTACGGGAAATTATAATGACGTTACAGCCAAAATTTATACCGATGTCGGCTTTTTCACCTCGCATCCAGAGTTCGGAAAGGACGCTACCGACTTCTTTAATTATTTAAGCGGTTACTGTGAAAAACCATCGTTTTACCATCTTTGTACGTCTCCCTTCGATATACGGGACGAACTGATGCGACTTATTGATGAAGAAATCGAATGCCAGCGCCAAAACGGTACTGGACATATCATTGCCAAAATGAATTCCATGACAGACAAAAAACTTATGATGAAGCTGTACGAAGCATCAAGAGCAGGCGTAAAAATCGAGCTGATTGTACGGGGGATTTGCTGTCTTCGTCCCGAAATGAAAAATGTGAGCG
Source organism: Aneurinibacillus uraniidurans (assembly GCF_028471905.1). Classification (NCBI taxonomy): domain Bacteria; kingdom Bacillati; phylum Bacillota; class Bacilli; order Caryophanales; family Paenibacillaceae; genus Aneurinibacillus; species Aneurinibacillus uraniidurans. Next base: position 2,380,096 of record NZ_CP116902.1, read on the forward strand.
AAACGATTACGGTACGCAGCATCGTCGGACGATTCCTTGAGCATGAAAGGATTTTTTACTTCCATCATAACCATAAAGAGAAGGTCTTCATCTCTTCGGCAGACTGGATGACACGTAATATGGAAAACCGGGTAGAAATTATGTTTCCTATCTATGCAGATCATCTAAAAACCCGGATTAAAGAATTTTTGTCCGTTATGCTAAAAGATAACGTTAAAGCACGCGAACAAGGGGCAGACGGCAAGTATCGCTATGTATCTCCGAAGAAAGGCGAACCACGGATAAACAGCCAGCAGGTTTTCTGCATCCAGGCTTATGAAGCGGGGAAAGACAATTAAAAAAGCGTACCAAGGTACGCCCTTATTATTGTGAAGATAATGGACGACCTCTGTTGATCCTTTAGTTCTCTTCAAAATGATGTTTATTGGCTATTTGTATGGCATTCGTTCTGAACGGCAGCTGGAAAGAGAAATCCAAATGAATATTGCGTATCGCTGGTTTTTAGGACTGGGATTCACGGACCCTGTTCCTGATCATACAACCATTAGCTGGAATCGTCGTACTCACTTTAAGGGCACAATTATTTTTCAGGATATTTTCATGGTCGAACCCGAAACAAAGGCGTATGTGGAAGCGTTAAATCAAGCCGTTGAGGAGGATCGACTTTCCCATGGAAAAAAGCCGTTGAAAGAACAGCAGGAAATGTACATGATTCTATGCCGTACCTTGCTCGTTTAGATCGCCAAAGATTGTCCATTACTTTCTCAATGTACACAGTCCAAAAATCATCAAAAGATCATCACTCGTCATTTTTGGGAAGAATGCAAGGAAACGGTGCGAGAAAATCGATTATCGAAGTCAGGGAAAATTCTTTATAAAAAACGAAAAGAAAAGATTGAGCGAAGCTTCGCGGATGCAAAAGAACTCCTTGGGCTTCGCTATTGCTGTTTACAGGGAAGAGATAATGTGCAGGAACAGGCGCTTATGACAGCAGCCTGTCAGAACATGGAGAAGATTGCCAACCCTCTATCCTAGCTTGGCTAGATGGTTGAGAGGGCTTTTCCTCAAAAAATATCCTTTAAAAAATGTGTAGAGAAACGATGGGTTTCTCTACACTCTGAAGCTGCTTTTAATAGCTTTTTTTTCATAAAGTTATAAATTTGAATTAAATTAGCATATAAGCTTCGATTATCATTTTGATACATATAATATTTTATGACTATATTCAATGTTCCCTCTATGATAAAAGTATCATTTAACCAGAAATGGAAGGTAAATGAATCAAGGTGTCGAAAAGTTTTTTACTGGAATGAAAATAATTACATTAAATTAAATAGGGGGAAAAATTTATGATAAAGTTATGGGGAAATAAACATATCGCTCATAAAATCCAGCAGTCAAAAGAGTCTCGTTTTTTTCTTATTACAATGCTTTCATGTGCTTTCGTTTTCGCTCCATCTATCGTCAATGCAGCTACAACACTAGATAAAAACAGCCAAGACAGTCTCTATACGGGGTCTGTAGAATCTAATAGTGAATCATTTAAAACCCTCCTGAAAGAAGCAGAAGCAGGGGACGATGAATCACAGTATCTAGTTGGAGAGGCATATTATTACGGTTCAGGAGAAGTTCAAAAAAACTATAAAAAAGCATTTGAATGGTATATGAAATCAGCTGTACAAGGCAATATAGATGCACAGTATACAATTGGATATTTTTATTATAGAGGCTTAGAGGTATCTAAAGATGATAAAAAAGCGATGGAGTGGTACCTCAAGGCCGCTGAGCAAGGGCAAACTTCGGCTCAAACTAGTGTTGGAGATTTTTATCGCCAAGGGATAGCTACCTCTCAGGATTATAAAAAAGCAATGGAATGGTACCTCAAGGCCGCTGAGCAAGAGAATGCTGTTGCTCAGTATAATATAGGTAATTTATATTTCAAGGGGGCGGGCGTTACCAAAGACTATAAGAGAGCAATGGAATGGTACCTTAAGGCTGCTGAGCAAGAAGATGCTTATGCTCAATGTAATATAGGAATCTTATATGAAAATGGCTATGGTGTTACTAAAGATTATAAGAAAGCAATGGAATGGTACCTCAAAGCTGCTGAGCAAGAAAATGCTGTTGCTCAGTACAATATAGGTCTTGCATATGAAAATGGACACGGAGTTGCAAGAGACTATAAAAAAGCAATGGAATGGTACCTCAAGGCCGCTGCTCAAGAAGATGCTTATGCTCAATGTAATATAGGCGTTTTATATCATAATGGATTCGGCATTACCAGAGACTATAAAAAGGCCATGGAGTGGTACCTCAAGGCCGCTGAGCAAGAGAATGCTGTTGCTCAGTATAATATAGGAATCTTATATGAAAATGGCTATGGTGTTACTAAAGATTATAAGAAAGCAATGGAATGGTACCTTAAGGCTGCTGCTCAAGGAGATGCTTATGCTCAATGTAATATAGGAATCTTATATGCAAATGGCTATGGTGTTACTAAAGATTATAAGAAAGCAATGGAATGGTACCTTAAGGCTGCTGAGCAAGAAGATGCTGTTGCTCAGTACAATATAGGTCTTGCATATGAAAATGGACACGGAGTTGCAAGAAACTATAAAAAGGCCATGGAATGGTACCTCAAGGCTGCTGAGCAAGAAGATGCTGATGCTCAATGTAATATAGGCGCTTTATATCATAATGGATTCGGCATTACCCGAGACTATAAAAAGGCCATGGAGTGGTATCTCAAAGCCGCTGCTCAAGAGAATGCTAATGCTCAATATAATATAGGATTCTTATATGAAAATGGACAGGGAGTTGCTAAGAATTACAATAAAGCCCTGGAATGGTATCAGAAAGCAGCCAAACAGGGAGATCAAGATGCACAAGATCGAATTAAGGCTTTGCAAAAAAAATAATCGATTATGATTATAGAATAAAGCCTTCCTATCTTAGAAAATGATTTTTTAATGTATAAAAAAGGTTCGAGCCTTATTTCTCTCGAACCTTTTTTTATATATCTTAGAGATGTATACTGATTAACTTCTCCATCAATTCCCGTACTAGCTTCACACAGCGGTCATTATCCGACGTCAAATTATCCCCATCCGAAAAATGAAACGGATAAATATTATACCTCGACGGTGGATAGCGTTCATCAATAATCTCCAGCGCCTTACGGTACGCAGACGAACAAATCGTCCCGCCACTCTCTCCCTTAGAGAAAACTGCCTCTTCCGTTACTTCCTTCGCCTCTGTATGATGGGCAATAAACACAATCTCCACTTTTTCATACTTTGTGCGCAAAAAGCGCAGCATCCAGAAAAAGAAACTGTGCGCTACATACTTTTCCATCTGTCCCACAGCCTTATGCGGCTGTCTTCTTATACCAATCCCCAGTGTTAAGCAGTAAACAAATTCCTCTTTCTTAAAACTCTTTAATCTATTTTATAAACCATGATACCATGTAATTATATTTTTTACATAAAAAAAGAAAATAAGGATAAAGAGGTGAAGATATTGAAAATAAGAGAGGAATACACCTGCCCATTAGAACTGACACATGATATTACAAAGGGTAAATGGAAACCGATTATATTATGGCAGCTACGGCTTGGTAACACATCACTTACAAATCTTGAAAAGGATATTCGAGGTATTAATCAAAAAATGCTTATAGAACAGCTAAAAGAACTTTTAGAATTTGGAATGATCGGCAAAAAAACATTTGATGGTTATCCACTAAAGGTTGAATATTTTTTAACAGAGCGTGGAAAAAAAATGCTTGAAGCTATTAGCATTATGCAACAGATAGGCGTTGAGCTTATGCGGGAAAACGGAATGGACGAGGTACTAAAGGCAAGCGGATTTATTGAGTAGTTCAGCCATCATACCCACGAAAAAGTGTGTAATTTACGAATTAGTTGTGAGACATTACCATTAATTATGTTCCTAACAAATAAATTCACATGGAGGGTATCAAAATGATAGATATAGAGAAAACAATAGGAAATTTAATTGATAAAATTGGTGTTTCTTTTATCGGCTCTATAGATAATGAAGGATTTCCAAATATGAAAGCCATGTTACCACCTCGAAAAAGAGAAGGAATTAAACATGTTTATTTTACTACGAATACCTCGTCTATGAGAGTAAGACAGTATAAAGAAAATCCGAAAGCAAGCGTGTACTTTTGTGATACCCGCTTTTTCAAGGGCGTAATGCTAAAGGGAACTATGGAAGTGCTTGAGGATAATGATTCCAAAGAAATGATTTGGCGTGAGGGTGATACTATGTATTATCCTTTAGGTATAACTGATCCCGACTATTGCGTTTTAAAATTCACAGCACATAATGGGCGATTTTATAGCAATTTTAACTCAGAAAGCTTTACTATTGATTAGGATATCACTTGGTAATCTTAAAGTTTTACATAGAGAAGATGATATACATATTTTTGATTGGTAAATTTACGAATTAGGTTAGCTAATTAAACATCACACCGTTCCCCTAAACATACTTTGTAAGTGTAAGCATCATACGAAGGGTGTGTTCATCTTGAAAGTTAGTGTAAACGAGATATACTCTAACGGATCATCCGGTAAATTTAGGGTTGAACGCAAGATTTTATATATAGGTGATGAGGAGCAGGGAAAAGAGACATTAATATACATGGTAATTAGGGGCGAAGAAAGAGGTTTATGCTTTAAAACAACTATACATCATTTTTCTAATTGGGCTAAAGAGAACGTTCAGAGCCATAACATAATCTAAAACAACAAGGTAACTAAATGAAGGAATATATACCAAAAGGTTCGAGAGAAATAAGGCTCGAACCTTTTAATCATTGGTGGGTGTTATCAAAATCTCGACCCGTCTATTTTTTTGTCGATTCTTATCCGTATCGTTAGAGGCAATCGGTTTCGCTTCCCCATATCCTTTTGTTGTGAATGCAAGCAATTCTAGGGATGCTGCGTTTTTAAGATATGTTTCTACTTCTTTTGCCCGTCTCTCTGACAAATTAACATTATAATTTGCGTCTCCTTGACTATCCGTATGGCCGTAAATCTGCACATTTGCTTTTTGAATTTTTTTCAGCTCACCACTAATGTCATCAAGAACTTTTTTTGCTCCGTTTTTCAGGCGGCTGTCGTCATAGTCAAACAGCACTGTATCAGGGATTTCTATTTTGACCTGCTTCTCATCCGAGGTAACTTGCACGTTGTTATTATTGATATGAAACTCGATTGGCTTTCCTGGCTCAATCGGTTTGCCTGGAGTAATCGGCTTGCCCGGTTCAATCGGTTTGCCCGGGGTGATTGGTTTACCAGGGGTTATAGGCTCACCTGCTTCAATTGGTTTTCCCGGCTCAATAGGAGCAGACTCTTTTGCCTTTTCTTCGGTTTGCGTACAGCCGATAAGGAACATTGTCAATAGGACAGCACCTATTTTCTTATACATAACAAAGTCCTCCCTTGTATCTTGTTGCTATGTATTTCCCAAATAAATAGGACTCTCCTGAATCCGTGGCGGAAAACGTTTGGCACCTTAAAAGTTCAATCGCCACGAATTCAGGTTATCATCCTAGTCGATTATTTTTTTTTCAAAGCCTTAATCCGATTCTGTGCGTCCTTATCTCCCTGATCGGCCGCTTTTTGGTACCATTCTATAGCTTTACTGTAATTTTTAGTAACGCCTTCTCCATTTTCATATAAGATCCCTATATTATATTGAGCATCAACATCGCCTTGAGCCGCAGCCTTGAGGTACCACTCCATCGCTTTTTTATAATCTCTCGTAACGCCCGTGCCATCGTTGTATAGCACTCCTATATTATATTGAGCACCGGCATCCCCTTGTTCAGCAGCCTTGAGATACCATTCCATCGCTTTCTTATAATTTCTTGCAACCCCGTGTCCCGTTTCATATGAAACACCTAGATTGTACTGTGCATCAACATTTCCTTGTTCCGCGGCTTTGAGGAACCATTCCGTTGCTTTTTTATAATCTTTAGTAACGCCCCATCCGTTTAAATATAAACTGCCTACATTATATTGAGCATCAGCATCCCCTTGAGCAGCAGACTTAAGGTACCATTCCATCGCTTTCTTATAGTCTTTGGTAACGCCCGATCCCTTTAAATATAAATTACCTATATTATACTGGGCATCAGCATCCTCTTGCTCAGCAGCCTTAAGGTACCATTCCATGGCCTTCTTATAGTCCTGAGGGGTAGCTATCCCCTGGTGATAAAAATATCCAACGCTAGTTTGAGCCGAAGTTTGTCCTTGTTCAGCAGCCTTGAGGTACCACTCCATCGCTTTTTTGTAATCCTTCGGTACCTCTAAACCTTTATAATAAAAATATCCAATTGTATACTGTGCATCTATATTGCCTTGTTCAGCTGATTTCATGTACCATTCAAGTGCTTTTTTATAGTTTTTTTGAACTCCTAAACCGTAATAGTATGCCTCTCCAACTAGATACTGTGATTCATCATCTCCTGCTTCTGCTTCTTTCAGGGCAGTTTTGAATAATGCAGCGTCAGATTCCGTAGACTCTATATAAATACTATCCTGGCTGTTTCTATCTAGCGTTGTGGCTGCGCTGCCGACAGATGGAGAGAAAACAAAAGCACATGAAAGCATTGTAATAAGAAAAAACCGACGTTCTTTTGACTGTTGAGCTTTATGGGTGATATGTTTGTTTCCCCATAACTTTTTCATAAATTTTTCCCCCTCTTCAATTCGATGTAATTATTTCCATCTCAGTAAAAATCTTTTCGACACCTCGATTGATTTACCTTCCATTTCTGATCAAATGATACTTTTATCATAGATAGAATGTTAAATACAGTCATAAAATATCACATTTATCAAAATGATAATAGAAAAAGGCGCGATTGCTCACGCCTTTGCTGATTACTTGAGATTCGCGGTAAATCTGTTTGATATCTGGTATAAATCTTCCATTTGTACACATCTTACTAGTACATCAATTATGGAGGATAACAAAGTGAATAAACACAACCATAAAAAGAAAGCCACTAACGCAGCAAATCCTACCAACTCATTTGATCTTGTAGTTGATGGGTTTGAACACATGATGAACCCATCAAAAGAAACCATGCAAAAGATTGAATCCGATCGGGATGATAATCCCGATGATGTAACACTTATTTAGATATGATCAAACACATAAGTTTTATCATATCTACATGCAGCTACTCTTCATCATCCCGCTCAATCGGTACCTGCACATAGTTGCCCGTAAATGCATCGACATAATCAACTGCATTTTCGGAACGTTCCCATGTATACGTCAGAATAGGAGCAGGACCCTTCTGACCAAAATAGGATGGCCATAGGTATTCCAGTTTTAGCTTTTTGTTTTGCATGAAGGATTCGGCCGCTTTTTCTTTTGACGTTATTCCCTCTGGCGCAGGAAGAGAAAGCTTTTCCTTATAAGGAGCAAGTGAAAAACCGATAACTTTTCCAGTTACTGCATCAACCGTTACACTGTATGAACGATCCGCGATCGGGATGCCCTCATAGCGTTCCTGGAACCAGAAATGATGATTTTGCCGTTCGTTTCTTGAAAACGTAGAGATGTTTTCCTTGTCTGCCCAGGATGGCGGCTGTTCCTCTTCCCATATCATATATTGGACCTCCAACTCCTTGGCTGTAGGACTTGCATACTTTTCGATGAATGCAAGTGCTGTTGCGAAAGCTTCTTCCTTATTGACTGCTGCTGGGCGATTGTTTTCTGCATTCATATCCAGGCCTGCGCTCGTAATCAAGCCGCTTGCTTTTTCTATGGTTATATTAATTCCAGAGCCTTTTTGATCGCTCCCATAATAGTGGGCATATGGATATTGTTCTTGCCTAGTAGAAAAAGGCCAATCGGGTTTTTGTAGCTGCACCTGGCTAAAGTCGAGGTTAAACACTTTACTTAATACTTCTGCTGTTTCTTTTTCTGAATGAGCAGTCAACTTATTCCCTTGCGGATGAATTTGCACCACTTTCCACGGAGCAAAAAAGAGAGAAACTTGTTTGAGTTCTTCCCCTGTCATACTGCTAATTGGCTTACCGGTTTGAGCATCGAAAGTTCCATATACATTCATCAAATCATAGCGCAGTACCGATTTTGTTTTTTGTGTTCCTGTCGGAGGATAGCTATATATTTCCGGCTGCTCTTCCTCGTATTGGAGCGCAAGACTATCCGAAGTAATGAGCTGTTTTTTCATATCCTCAGCAGATCGAATATGGGCGATAGTTGGAATCGATATATTTTTTAGATTGGGCGGATTGTATGCCAGTCTCGTAACATGCCCTGCAGCATCCACGTTTATACGAAGAAAGTCATTCCCTGAAACCGGAATATTGTTAAGCATAAGCGGGAATTCGACTTGAAGGTTTGCCCAGGTAGTTGGATTTCCGTTCTCGTCATACGTCGTAGATGAGCCGCTTCCATGTGAGGTAGGTTCACCAAATTGTTTTCGTCCTTCAGCTCCCAGCCAATTGATAAGGAATTGCTCCGCCTTCTCTTTAGCTAACTTGGTAGATGGCTTTTTTTCAGAGGCCCATTCTTTCATTTGAATATCGAATGATCGAAGCTCTCCTGTTTCCAGATCAAAGACAAGATTTGCATTGGAAGGAATATTGTCTCCCTTGAACAAAGCTTCATCATTCGGTGCATCTGTAAGCGAAACATAGAATATCTTGTTATCATCATCTGGCATACTCATATGAATGCGTAGTTGCTTAAAAGCGGGTTGCAGCGCGAACAGTTTATCCATTTTCTTTTGAATCGTTGGAGGGATTGAGGTCACTTTCATGGCGATGGCTGTCTGCTCGATAGCGGTCGGCTTGCTTTCCTGTTCTGCGGCCAGCACTGATCCTGACGGAAACAGTGCGGCTGTCAAAAGAAGGACGGTAAATGATCGTTTCATTATATCTCCCCTTTACTATGTAAAAATTACAATATATTACCATGATACAGATAAATAAAATGATTTCAACATTATTTTCCAAATTATATAGTTTTGTATCAATAGATGGTCATCTGCCTGTTTCCTATCTAAAAGAAAAAGCCACTCCATCGGAGCGACTCTTTAGCCTTGCTTATTGCCAATATAGAAACTGGTACCCTTCTGCCTGATCCGCTTCCTCATTATCCAACTGGTTATCTTCATTTAAAATAAAGCTTGATACATCTGTATCCACTTTGTCATTTAGATACTGATTTTCTCCTGGGGCAAATCGTGCTGTAAGAAGGGAATCGTTTTCTTTCTTTTTATCCATTAACCATCATCATCCTTTCTGCAATTGGCTACCATACATTTATTATGTCCTGTACGATTGCGTTAAATCCTTTTAAATCAGGGGTTTGACGCTTTTTGCTGTGTCTTATTGCTTCAGTTTTGGTTATCCCTTCCTAAAAAATCTCTAACAAAATTAGGCCTCCCACTTATCCGGGAGGCCTTAATTATAACGGATTGCATGTATTTACGACTGATTTACTACCCTTCTACCTGCACAAACACTATTTTTGTTCTAACATATTAAGAAGCAGAACAACAGCCTCTGCTCGGGTAGTTGAATCATTGGGGACAAATTGATTATCGTCTCGTCCGTGGATTAAACCTTTCTCCAACAAAGCACTTACAAAGCCTCGTGCCCATTCTGGAATTTTTTCATTATCTGAAAATGTTGTCGATGGACGATTCTTCACTTCTAACTTCAGAGCACGTGCAAGAACACTAGCCATTTCCGCTCGTGTAATTTCCTGATTGGGACGAAACGTACCATCTGGATAACCGTTTACAAGCCCTTTTTTCACCACAAGAGAAAGGGATTGTTCCGCCCACTTCGGAATTTCCTCCTGATCATGGAATGATGTTACTTCCTCTTCACCCTGTAGTTGTAGAGCGCGTGCCAATAGTGATACCCATTGAATGCGTGTTACTGGCTGGTTTGGACGGAAGCTTCCATCCGGATAGCCGCTTACCAACCCCTTTTGCACAGCCTCTTGAATCTTTTCTTTTGCCCAGTGTTTCTCTATATCGTTAAAAACAATTGGGGAAGGCGGAACCTTTGGCGGCTCCGGTTGCTTCACTTCCACAGGAGGTAATTGTACAGTAGACGAAGAGGAGCCTCCCCCACCACTACTACCTCCCCCATTCGAAGCGTACGCACGGTATAAGGTAAGCTTATACGTTTTCTTTGTACCATCCTGAGCAGTCACTACAACTGCTACTACACTGTTCCCTTCAGGAACATGGATCGATTTGATTACACCGTTATTTTGTGTCTGACCATTTATCGTCATGGATGCATTCGTATCGTCTAACGTCGCCAACAAGTCAATGGACGTACTTTGATTCGGAAGAGTGAGTGTATACTCTGTTACCCCTGGATCAAATATCGGATTTATCGTTCCTTGATTCACTGTAAGATTACGCAGATTCGCATTTGAAGACAGTGGTTGGCTAGGCTGTGTGATTACAACAGCTACTGTTTTTGTATGACCATTGTTTATGATAGTTACTTCTATCGTGCCTGGCTGCGCTCCAGATGCAACCGTGATCAATCCATTTGGGCTGACGGTTACCAGATTCGTATTGGCCGATAAATAGGTAGTTCCTTCCGATCCTGCTGTCACATCTTTTGTGCTTCCATTAGACATTGTCGCTTCAACATATAACTGATGTGTGGCTCCCGGCAACAAGGTAATGGTATCTGGTGTCACCCCAATACTCGTTACGGTTGGTGCAGGAGGTGGTGTTTCTACTCCAATAAGAGTAGCAGTTCCAAGATTTCCCTGATACTCAGCCGTAACAGTAACCGTATCGGCCGATGTAACGTTCACCAGTCCGTTCGTTACACCTGCTATTGCTGGTTTATCTACAGACCATGTTGATAAGCTTGTTACATCTGTAGTTGCACCATCAGTAAATTCAGCTATTGCTCTATACTGCTGCGTTGCTCCTACCTCAACGGTTGCCGTAGAAGGTGTGAGAGTTAGCTGAGTCACAGTAGGTGGAGGATTCGTTGTAAACGTGATAATTGTGTCTGCTCCGGTAGGTGCTCCCGTTACCGCATTAGCTGCAACCCTTACTCTCACCGTACGGTCTCCACTTAGATCCGGATGGTTACTTCCGGTATACTGGACATACGCGCCCCCGTCTACACTAAACTCCATTGCTGTTGTTAAGCCTGTGATTACATTATTTAGGTCATCCGCTGTTACCTGTGGTGCTCCTGGCGGACTTACCAGTGTAATGGAGTTCGTAAGGGAAGTTTCGTTCCCTGCATCATCACGAAGCTGCATATGAACGGTTTTACTACCGTCCCCAGCAGTAAGAGTCCAGCCCTTAGTAGATTTCACCGTTTCCCAGTTAGTCCATGTACTTCCGTCATTGGAGAACCGCATATCGGTACTTCCACTCTCAGTAATATCAAGCGTGACACTTTCGCTTGATGTAAACGCTGCTCCGTTGTTAATCGTGAACGAGCCAGTTGGCGGTGTTTTGTCTATCGTAAAAGAAATGGTTGTTGTATTTCCCGCAGCATCCGTGACAACCAAAGTATACAAGCCTTCATTACTTATTTTTGTACCATTTGTAAAGGGTGAGCCGTTTAATGTAGCTGTTCCTTCGTTAAATGTAACGGTCAAGTCAGTATTAACTGTTTGACCATTACTCACTCCTGTCACAACCGGTGGTACTGTATCAATTGTCCACGTATACGTTGCTGGAGTTGAATCTACATTTCCTGCTGCATCCTTTGCTCGTACAGAGAAAGTGTGACTCCCTGTACCTAAACCCGAGAGAATAGCAGGAGAAGTGCAAGCCGTATATGCCCCTCCATCTAGGCGGCATTCAAATGAGCTACTTCCCTCATTTGAGGTAAACGTAAATATCGCTCCTGTGCTACTTGTAATTCCAGCAGGCCCTGACGTAATAAAGGTATCTGGTGGTGTCGTATCTACTATAATCGTGTCACTAAAAGAAGACACATTTCCTGCCCCATCACGAAGATTCATATAGACGGTTTTATTCCCTTCTCCAGCGACAAGAGTCCATGACTTCGAAGCACTAAATGCCTCCCAAGAACTCCATGTGGTATTATCGTTGGAGAATTGCATTTGCGTCACTCCACTAGCATCCGTACCTGTTACATTGAGAGTGACACTCGTAGAAGATGTATAAGAAGAATCATTGTTAATCTTCACAGCTCCAGTTGGAGGAACGGTATCTAAAATAATTGTATCGGAATACGTATCTGATACTAATCCACCTGCATCCTGGATTTGCATGTACACTGTTTTACTACCGTCTCCTGCTGCAAGCGGCCAAACTTTAGTTGTGGATACTGTTTCCCAATTACTCCACGTCGCATTGTCATTGGAAAATCTCATGTTAAGGGGGTCATTTTCTGGATCAGAGGCATTCACTTCTAGTGTGACAGTAGAAGATGATGTATAGGCTGCCCCAGAGTTTATTGTAATGGATCCTGTCGGGGGACTAGTAACAGGGTTATTCGTAACATAAGTAGCAAATTGCTCATTGGATGTATCATGTGTTGGACTAGCCCAGCCATTATTGAAATGAGCCAGAGTTACCCATAAAGCATAAGAGGGTGGGATTTCACTAGATGTAACTACCTGACTGCCATCAATGCTATACTTGTACGTTTGATAACGTATTTCCTTATTGTATGATACTGTTTCGATTTTAAATCTGGAAATCGTCGCCCAACGTGCATCTACCGGTATGGACAGTGGATTAGTCGTCTCTAGCACCTGATTATTTCTGCTATAAAGATATACTTCATCCCGAGAATCTGAAGACCATCCATTATCACGAATTGTCTTAGCTACTACCCATTTTGCGCTTGAAGGAGGGGTAGAGCTTTCGCTAATCTGTATCCCATCACTATAAACATAGTTCGTTACACTACCTAAATAACTACCATTATGATACGTATAGGATGCTAATACTTGGGCATTAGATACTGCTGCAAAAGATTTTTCGCTTGTGAAAATGGAAAGACAGGTAAAAAAGAAAAGTATAAAGGTTAATGCTATACGCCTTGCTCTTTTAGAAGAAGGGCTTTTAAGCATTATTCGTAGCCCCCTTTTTGTAATTAAAATTATAGTTCATAGATAATAATGTTACCTTTATAAGTTCCACCACCTTTTGTTTATTTATTTTTACGATACATCTGTGAAATGAAAAAATGGGTTGCGTGAAAATTATACCATTGACTTTACTGTCTACTCAGTCACATGTTTGGTCATAATTTCAATGAGGTAGATGGTTTTTTAGGCCTATAAGCTTGAGTTTCCTTACTCAATTACCACCAGTACGAAGCAAGTTGAAAAATCCATTTTAGGGAAGTTAGCCTGTCTAAGGAGGTTACACTACTGAGACGCACGGTTGTCGTCTAAACTTGGAGAATGATTTTGACCAAACTCAATGTATAAGAGAAAACTTAGCACTTGAAGAAAATTTCTTAATAGATTAAGATAGTTCAAATACAGATCCGCATTTTACATATTGCGAATTTGTAATTTATTAGAGAAGAAACGAGTATCTAATCTGGTTGGATGGAGTTGAGTTGTTGTGGCAATGCAAGTAATACGAAAAACACAAACGATAGTTCGCTATCAGAATCATGATGGTAAAATATACTACGGAATTGTTGAGGATGACGAAATTTTACAATTGTCCAGTGATTTTACTGAAATCGCAAATAATCAACTAAAATATGATGGTGTAAGAGTTAAATATAGCGATGTGAAAATTTTGGAGCCTGTAATCCCCTCCAAAGTGGTTAATTTCGGTTGGACATATGCGGAACACGTAAAAGAAGTTGGAGGACAGGCCAATCTCAAACAACCACTTTTATTTTTAAAACCGATATCTGCCTTGATTCCAGATCAGGGGGAAATTATTCTTCCGCCAAATGATTTAACCAATCAGGTCGAGATGGAGGGCGAATTAGCGCTCGTTATTGGGAAACGCGGCAAAAATATAAAAGAAGAAGATGCATTAGATTATGTTTTTGGCTGTACGGTATTTAATGATGTGACTGCAAGAGACCTTACACAAACAGATCCCCAGTATACACGCGGAAAAGGTTTTGACACGTTTGGTCCTTTGGGTCCATGGATTGTGACAGGTGTAGATCCAACTAATTTACGAATCGTTACAACTTTAAATGACAAGACCGTACAAGATTGTAATACCAATCAGATGTCATTTTCTATTCCTTTCCTTATTAGTTGGATTTCACAGATTATGACACTGGAGCCGGGTGATATTTTGGCTACTGGTTCACCTTCTGGCAGTTGTCCAATGAAGTCAGGCGATGTCGTATCTGTAGAAATAGAGAATATTGGCAAGCTATGTAATTATGTAAAATAATAAATACATTCTTACAATTATCAAAATATTGCATATACAAATTTCGAAGTTTACTGAACTAACGGAAATCGATCGTTTAATAAATCGGGAGCAGTCTAAAACTATATTTTCTAGTTTTGGGCTGCTCTTTGTTTTTTTCGGGTATTCAGTCTACAACTTTATTTTTCATTAACACCCTTTTTGGTGTATAAAACGAGGAAAATAATTCCTCATACTTTGCTAAAACCTTGTCATAATCCTTACCCTATCGCAATCTTACCGTTTTTAAGGTGTTCGGTATGTCCGATTACACTTTAACTTCCTTCCGAAAGAAGTCTCCAACTTCTAAACGTGAAGGTGCGACAGCACCAGTGAAAGTGGGAGATGAATTTCGGTTGGCGTAAACTAAAGATATCAGAATTATGATAGAATAGAACGAACGTTCCTTATAGAAATGAGGTGATTTGATATGGCAAATAAAGCATACAAGTTCCGTTTGTACCCAACACAGGAACAGGAGTATTTTCTTGCAAAAACATTCGGTTGTGTACGTTTCGTCTACAACAAAATGCTGGCTGAACGAAAAGAAATGTATGAGCAATTCAAGGACGATAAAGAAACGATAAAGAAGCAACCGTTTCCGACTCCTGCCAAATATAAAGATGAGTTTGTATGGCTCAAAGAAGTAGATAGCCTTGCATTAGCAAATGCCCAACTAAACCTGCAAAAAGCATACAAAAATTTCTTTTCAGGTCGTGCTGAATTTCCGAAGTTCAAAAATCGTAAGGCAAGACAGTCCTATACAACTAACGTGGTCAACGGTAATATTATGCTTTTGGATGGCTATATCAAATTACCGAAACTCAAGCTTGTAAAAATCAAACAGCATCGAAAAATTCCATCGCATCATATCATTAAGTCTTGTACGATTTCTCGAACAAAAACAGGAAAATACTATGTGTCGATTCTTACCAAATATGAACACAAACCTCCACAAAAAGAAGTACAAGCTGTCGTGGGCTTAGATTTTTCCATGAAAGTCTTATTTGTCGAGAGTGAAGAAGGTAAGACAGCCAATTACCCTCGCTTCTATCGTCAAGCTTTGGAAAAACTAGCAAAGGAACAGCGTATTTTATCACGCAGAAAGAAAAGTTCTAATCGTTGGCACAAACAGCGACTGAAAGTAGCCAAGCTACACGAAAGAATTGCAAACCAACGAAAAGACTTTCTCCATAAAGAATCGCATAAATTGGCGAAACAGTATGATTGCGTGGTGATCGAAGACCTCAATATGAAAGGAATGTCACAAGCCCTCAACTTTGGAAAAAGTGTTGCGGACAATGCCTGGGGCATGTTCACGACACTTCTCAAATATAAGTTAGAAGAGCAAGGGAAAAAGCTGATCAAAATAGATAAGTGGTTTCCCTCATCAAGAACTTGCTCATGTTGTGGTCAAGTAAAGGAGTCGCTATCTCTTTCTGAGCGCACATTCCACTGTGATTGTGGTTCTGTGGTAGACAGGGACTGGAACGCCTCGATCAATATCAAGCGTGAAGGACTGCGACGATTAGCATAATCATAGATAGAGCATGGAACAGGCTCGATAGCTAAGTGCATTTCGTACCAGTAGGTGCGATTACCTTAGAAGCCCCCACCTCTGAGCGAAGCGTAGGTGGCGGGTAGTTCACTGGATGTATGATAATTATCCATTACAAAGTCTATTTTTTGTACCCATTTTTGGTAAATACCGCTATTATGTTTCCGTTTATGTGCCTCTTGGACTTGATGCATTCCTCGTTTTAATGCCTATGGTACAGCAGACATTGACCCCTCACCTATCTCTTCTCCTGTATTTTTTGCAATTCTTACTGCTACTCTTTCTGTATAATAGGTATATACTAAGCAGTTCAAAAGGAAGAGGTAAAAATGCTAACAAATCAAGAAAAAGACGATGTAATCTATATGGCGCGACGGATCATGCTTTCGAATCGTGATGTGGAATGGGAAGGATGGAAGCAGCTAGTTGAAGATGAACTTCTACAATTGGGCTGGCCAATCGAAAAACAGCAAGAAGCACTTAAATTAGTAGGACTGTTCAAGAAAAAAACACTTTAGAACTAACGAAAATCAAAGTAAGCCTCCCACTAATTCCGGGAGGCTTTTGACTGTATATAACCTTGTATACTGTAATTGTATGTTTATAATCAGGAATTTATTGCACGTATTTTCCGCTGAGCTGCTGTTCTGCCATCTGAACGAGACGCTTTGTGATCTCGCCCCCGACAGAACCGTTCTGACGAGATGTTGTGTCCGGGCCGAGCGTCACACCAAATTCAGACGCGATTTCATACTTCATCATATCCAATGCTTGACGTGCTTGTGGAGCAACCAGATTATTCGTATTGCGGTTTTGACTTTGTTGTGGCATATTTTATTGCCTCCTATGGAGAATTTTACTGCTTGGTAATTTTAAGATTCCACATAGGGAAGATAGTATACATATTTCCGATTGGTAAATTCATGAATTAGGTGAGCATAAATTAAATGCGTATGAGAGGTTAACCAAGAGAAAGCAAAAAGCCCCAGCATATAGCCAGGGCTGCCATCATTATTTCGTAGCATCTACATATGATTGACCAAGAATATAAGCTACTACTACACCAGCAATAGACATAACGGATTCTTCTGGGATATTTAAGCCAAGTCCATTATTTGCAATTACAAGACCAGCTGTTACAACCGCCATCCAAAGCTTACGGGATTTAAGTTTCTCCATTATTGCTTCCCCCTTTTTATATGGTATGTTTGTTCGTGTTTATCTGCTTGTTCGTTCGCCTTAGTTTTGCATGAAATAGAAAAAGGCGCGATTGCTCACGCCTATGCTGATTACTTGAGGTCCACAGTTCTACCTAACTTTGAAGGATTTTCTTTTATGTTGTTGAATTGAAAATACATCAAATCTTTCTGTGGTGAAAAATGAACACTCATCTATATACTATTTCAAAACTGAACATGCTGATTTTTTTGTTTCCGATCCTCTATTTCGTTCATGATATTGAAGAAATTTTGACCGTTGAAAAATTTCTTGCGAATCATTCCGATATGATACCTTTTCGCATTACAACCGCACAATTTACATGTGCCTTTATTCTTTTATGGATTTTAACTTTATTCGGATGCTATCAAACTTTACACCAGAAACGCTTTTTAGGTATGAGTGCTATAACGTTCTTTTCCTTTTTAGTACCTGGTATATTTCTAGCAAATGGCATCGGTCATCTACTGCAATTTATTTTTTTTCAAAGTTATGTTCCGGGCGTTGTTACATCTGTTTTGATTATATATCCGTATTCTTTTTTCACGTTAAGGTATCTGTTACGAAAGAACCTGTTGACACTTAAAAAGTTTCTTTTGTTTTTATTTTTAGGATTCATTTTGCAAGCTCCCTTTGCATTACTAGCGCTTCTCATTGCGAAGGTACTTCTTTAATTTTTTCTTAGACGACGCTTCCTAAAAGAAAGAGTCACTCCATCGGAGCGACTCTTTATCCTTGCTTATTGCCAGTATGGACACTATTTGCCCTCACAAATCCACTTGATTAGTTCTCTGTCAAAGGATTGAGGCTCTTCAAACATAGGATTATGCCCACTATGCTCAAAAATTACTTTCTTCACATGCTTATACGTGTCATCAATAGAATCCCAAAGTGAAACAGGCGCTACCAAGTAATCATATTTTCCTAAACCAATAAATACAGGTTTATCGAAAGTGTTCAGTGACTGTATAAGATTTAACTCTCCGAACGCCTCTCCCCACAGGTAATCAATGACTGGCATATTCGTGTATACTCCATCCCACATATGCGCCGCATCAAATGTATAGTCGTAAAAGCTGTGCGCTCCCATACGAATACACATATGGACAAATCGTCGTTCAGGGTCTTTCTTGATATCACTTTCTAATAAAGCAATGTCCTTCTCAAACTGCCTCTTTCGTTCCGGGCTTGCTGTCTCATTAAAAAATGCAAAGCTTTGACGCTGCCTTTCCTGGCTATTTGTAGGTGCTGAATTTAACAAGATAACTTTTTGGACATGTTCAGGATATTTTCTTGCATATTCCAAGGCCATGAAAGCATGTCCTGAGTGCCCCAATATAATGAAATCTGTTAAACAAAGAGTTTGCCTTACTATTTCTATATCATCTAACACTTTATCCAATGTATAATCGTCTGATTCCAGAACGCGAGGCGGCTTCACAAATCCTCGATGATCAAGGAAAATAAACTGAAATGTTTCATATAAGTTTTCCGAAAATAGGCGGGGGTAATATACGCTGCTGCCTACCACCAATATAGGTTTTCCCGTTCCTTTTACACAATAATTCAGTTTAAATCCATCACTGTTTATACTTTGGTATTTGTTCATTGTAATCATCCTCTTTTATTTAATGAGAAGAGCTACTGATCAAGTAAAAGCTCTCCCTTACATCACTTCCTTTCTTTTTTCTAATTCCCTTACATTCTCCATAAAGCGTTCTAGCACTATACATCACCTCTATCAAGGTTGCCTTCAAGTAAAAATAATTTATCATAACTCAAACTGATAGACAATGTTTCAAATAAGCAAAAAACTCATACTTCTTTCGTAACTATTCAACCTGTGGATAATTACGTATTATGTTAGGTAAATTCATCCATATAATATAGTTGCGAGTATGTTTCTTCCGATTGGGAAAAGTAATTCACATCAGGAGGAATACAATATGAACCAGATCGAAGAACTGTTAGCAAAGATAGAAGCGTTAAGAAAAATTCTGCATTCATTGGCAGCGGAAAAGGGAATAAGCGATCCGGAAGTTCTAACAGCAAGCCAGATGCTCGATGCCTTGCTGAACGAATATGAGAAGCTAATTAGGAAAAAAGCTGAGAAAAATATTGATGCTAATTGAGTAGGAGGTTATATCATCATGAAAGCTGTAACATATCAAGGACCAAATACTGTAGCGGTTAACGAAGTGGCAGATGCAAAAATAGAAAAAAGTGATGACGTAATTGTTCGGATAACATCTACTACGATTTGCGGATCAGATTTGCATTTATACCAGGGGAATATGCCGTTACCTAAAGGATATATTATTGGTCACGAACCAATGGGAATTGTAGAAGAAGTTGGACCTGAAGTAACAAAGGTAAAAAAAGGGGACCGTGTTGTTATCCCTTTTACCGTTGCATGCGGTCACTGCTTCTACTGTCAGCATGAGATGGAAAGCCAATGTGATAACTCCAATCCTCATTACGACTCGGGAGGATACTTTGGCTACACTGAAAAATTCGGAAATCATCCAGGCGGCCAAGCTGAATATTTAAGAGTTCCTTTTGGAAACTTCACTCCTTTTGTTATCCCCGAATCATGTGAATTAGAAGATGAATCCCTGCTTTTTCTATCGGATGTTTTACCTACTGCTTATTGGAGTGTCGATCATGCTGGAGTAAAATCCGGGGATACCGTGATTGTACTTGGCTGTGGTCCAATTGGATTAATGGCACAAAAATTTGCCTGGATGAAAGGCGCAAAACGTGTGATCGCTGTTGATTACATCGGTTATCGGTTACATCACGCCAAAAAAATCAATAATGTTGAGGTATTTGATTTTACCGAGTACCCTGATATGGGTGAACATTTAAAGGAAATCACTCATGGCGGTGCAGATGTTGTCATTGATTGTGTAGGAATGGATGGAAAGAAATCACCCCTAGAGTTTATTGAACAAAAATTAAAGCTGCAAGGCGGAACGCTTGGACCTATTCAGATTTCTACAAAGGCTGTTAGAAAATTTGGGACAGTTCAGATAACAGGGGTGTATGGAGGAAATTATAACAGCTTTCCATTGGGAGCATTTTTCTCAAGAAATATCGATCTTAAAATGGGACAGGCGCCTGTGATTCATTATATGCCGGAGCTTTTTCAAAAAATCGTGAATAAGGAGTTTGATCCAACAGAAATCATTACACATAAACTTCCCCTCGAAGATGCCAGTCATGCGTATAAAATCTTTAATGACCGCAAAGATGATTGTATCAAGGTAGTTCTAAAACCGTGAACTACCCGCCCCACCTACGCTTCGCTTAAAGGCGAAGCTTTCTTTCAGAAGGAAATTAAAAAAGGCGCTTTCCTAACACCGTCTACTTGACAGGGGTAAGGCCAAAGCGCCACAGATTGTAGACAAAAGGCGCCCGCACCTCCCGCCCCACCATTTCGACAAAAAGGATATACTAAAAATTTTTTGAGAGCGGTTGCCACGGATGAATTTTTGCGTTAAATATTTTTTCAACCACAGCCGGGTCGTTGGTAGCTAAATTTGTAGCTTCTTCTACATCTTTCACTTCTAAAATGACGATACCTCCGGAATGATCCATAAAAGGTCCACCAGCTAAGACCTTTCCTTCCTGCTTGTATTTGAGCCAATATTCTTTATGTAGATCTAAATCTTGTTCCCAAATCGGCTTCCCTTCTTGCCAACTTTCCCCTTGCGTAAAGTAAATCACAAAAAATTCCATTACAATCCCCTCTTTTACTTAGGATTTGATAAAACTTTTTATTTTTCATACTCTATCAAAACTTTCCTACATTTTTCAATATTTATCAAGTATTATCATAATCTAAGTTATATCATTTGAAGTGATAGGTATATATCTTTTACAGCTCTTGGGCAAGGCGTATCATATCACAGCACACAATTCCATTCTCCACAATTTCTTCATTGTAATGCCTGATAAAAAAGTCTCTGTCGACCCCAGTTATTCGAAAGCCACTTTTTTGGTAAAGAGCTAGCTGCCCTATACTTGAATTTCCTGTTCCGATTTCAATGGTTTTGTATCCTTGTGACTTAGCATACGTAATAGCGTGATGTATGAGATGCTTGCCTATTCCTTTTCCTTGAAAGCTTTCCATAACGGATATATTTACAATTTCAGCTGTTCCTAGTCTTGTTGGGAGCAGAATGTATACTCCTACGATTTGGTCATCCACTTTGGAAACAAAGCATTTTCCCCGATGGATATACTTTTTAACCATTTCCTCCGATGGGTCAGCTTGAAGCAGCAGCTGCATTGGAAAAGCATCTCCTAAATGTAACGGTTCGATTTTCATACTACACTCCTTATATGTCCAGTTTTATGGCCCTTTGCACTTTATCCCTGTATTTATGATTATATCGATTGTTTAACTTGTAGTATCCTTCATCGTTCCTGTGCAACTTGTTTTATACCGATAACGTATATATACCAGGTTAAGGAAAAGGGGGGAAATATGACGTTAAAGAAAAAACTAAGCATTGTTCAAATGATAATAGCTGTCGTTGTCGTAGCTATGGCTACCATAAACATTATATCTAGCCCGGAACACAATTACATACCAAACGAGCTTCTGCAGTTGTTTCTTGGGTTATCCATGACAATACAGGGCATTATGCTAATGATAAAGAAAGGGGAAAAATGGCTCATCGCATTGTCTTTCGTAGCTGCAGCGTTTTGTTTTTACGTTTCATTGACGACATTTTTTACATAGGGTAAAGAAAATATCACCAAACTGAGCAGGAATTGAAAGCGGATGGTGTCGAGCAAGGGATTTCGCCCGAGGAAGTAGCTGAGCTTTCGCGCTATCGAGAACAATCCGTTTTACATTATGCCTGATCCCGACTACAGGCAAGCTGTGCAACAACGAATGGACGATATTTTAAAGCAGCAAAACCCGATATTCGTCATCCCTGATTCCATTTGATTTATTTTCTTTGTTGTTTGCCATTTACTACTCCCCTGTTCATGGTAAAATATTCTTGAGGTGCAAGAACAGAGAATCCCTCTCCGGATGGACGTCCAGAGAGGGAATTTTGTTTTACTAAAGGAGTATCTACATACTATAGGGAGGCATGTATTATGGATTTATTTCGATCTGGAAAACAGATTTTCGCCCAAATAAAACTCGAATCAAAACAACGTTTAGCTGAGACCCTTTCAACAACACTCGAAGAGATTAAAGAACAAAATCCAAAATACGATGTTGAACTCATTCAAGTTGTAAAAGAAGAAAAGAAAAAATACACGCTCATTATGAACCTCAGCTCGAAATATGGAAAAGGTAGGCCTATGCGGTAGCGCAATTTTCTTTATAAAATAGCAGCGATAGGTTTTTCTCCGCTTAAATTACTCTGTTGGACTTTTACACTTTAGGAAGCAAGATTGCGCCCCTTTCTTGCTTCCTCTTTTTTGTTCACTTACTCTGTATATCTTAACTACATCACCCTTGTGCCATGCTTCACTTTGATCTATACCCTTCTTGTATAGGGAAATTGTATGCTTGGATTAGTCAAGTGTTCTGGCATTTTTTTGCAAACGAGTATATTCTTTTGTTTTTTCGGCATCCTAAAAAATAATCTAAAAAAAGGAGTATGCCTTGATTTATAAAAAGTGAACATCTGTAATTCTGCACACAAAAAAGTCTTACTACCTGATCAAGACATAGGTGAAATTCAATGAAATGGATATTTTCCGTTTTACTTGTTGGAGTAATGCTGAGCTTTTACCCGTCACCCACGTTTGCTGAAAAAGAAATTTACATTAACTTGTGGCACAGAACGCTGGAACTACAGGAAAATGGAAAAACAATAAAAGCTTACCGGATCAATCCTGATATAAAAACCGCAAACACACTAAAATTCCAAGAAAATAAAAATTCAATAAAGCGTTATCGTATCGGCTCTGGCACAAAGGATACACCATCTCCTGTAGGTATTTTTAAAATTATTAATAAAAAAAAGAATTGGTATGATGGCTTCGGCCCTAGGTGGATGGAGCTTAGTGTTCCATGGGGAACTTTTGGCATCCACGGCACCAACAAGCCGCATTCAATTGGTGGATATGTGAGTGAAGGCTGTATTCGCATGCATGATAAACAAGTCGAAGAGCTTTACGAGCTTGTTAGCGTAGGCACAAAGGTTACAATCGATGGCCCTTTAACGGGACACCCGGATGTAAATTATCGCATCCTAGTCTGTGGATCAAGAGGGGCACTTGTGAAGATGGTCCAACACCATCTTCAAGCAGCAGGATATTATAAAGGGGCATGCAATGGTAAATTTAACCATGAGACAGAAAAAGCTGTTACCCTTTACCAAAAAGATCATGGACTTCCTATCACAGCGCAGATTCATTACGAGGACTTGCTTTACATGGGAATAATTGAATAGCAGTTAAAATCTTTTGTGCGGTCTCACCATTTACCTGAACCTGTCTCTTAAGTGGACTTTGTCCTGGGAACCATTTCACAAGCTCCTAGGACAAAGTTAGCTTCTACTACCTCATAAGCTTTCTCGTTAGTTAATGTGTATATATAGTTTTGTGCCTTATCATAGCTTCGTTTACTTCTTAAAGATCATAAGTTGACCTTTTCCCACGGAAACAATCAAAGAATCATGGGCTTCAGAACTTCTAATAACGTTAATAAATTCCTCAACCTCTTCCCGATGAGAATTTACGTTATCTACGACTAGTAAAGACTTATCTTTAAGAATTCTATTCAAGTCTTCCCACCAATTCATATATTGCTTTCGATCAGAATCCAAAAAAATAAAATCAAACGTCCCATCCGCTTGTTCCTTGATAAATTCCCCTGCATCTCCCTTATGTAAGGTAATCGTACTCTCCAATCCAGCTTTTCTAAAGTTATCTAATGCCATTGCTGCCTTATTATCATCAAATTCCAGCGTAGTTACATGCCCTTTTACATCTAAAAAATTCTGAGCTAACCATATTGTTGAGTATCCATTAGAAGTACCTACTTCTAAAATATTAGTAGCTTTACTGCTCTTAATTAAAATAGACAGGAATTCTCCTGTATCTTTGGTTATATTTTTCATTCTTAATGCACTGTCATTCGTATTGGAATCGTTATATATTCCGAAAGATTCTAGCTCATTCAACAACATCTCGATATTTTTTTGCATTGCTTTTCCTCCGGCATTACATTTTGATTTTCAATTTAATTCTACATATAGCTATTCCTCATCATTCCACTCAATCGGTATCTTCACATAGTTTCCCGTAAATGCATCAACATAATCAGCTGCATTTTCAGAATCCTCCCACGTGTACGTGAGAATTGGCGCAGGCCCCTGCTGTTCAAAATAGGACGGCCATATGTATTGCAGTTTTAGCTTTTTGTTTTGCAGGAAAGATTCGACTGCTTTTTCTTTTGATACAATCCCCTGTGGTACAGGAAGAGAGAGTGCCTCTTTTTGCGGATCAAGCGAGAAATGACTGATTTTTCCCGTTGCTGAATCAACGGTTACTGTGTGCAAACGGTCTCTGACAGGAATGCCTTCATAGCATTCTAAGAACATGAAATGGTAATCTGGTTGTTTGTCTTTTACATGTATAGGGACTTTTTCTTTATCAACCCATGCTGGAGGTTGTTCCGGTTCAAAGGTAACATGTTGTACCGCTAGCTCTTTGGCTGTAGGTCCGGCATATTTTTCAATAAATGCAAGCGCCGTTGTAAATGCTTCTTCTTTACTGACCGTTGCTGGATGACTATTTTCGCTGCTTATATCAAGGGCTGCATATGTAATCCATCCACTTGCTTTTTCGCCGCTAGCACTAATGTTGATGCCTTTGTCATTTGTCCAGGAATAATTAACGTATGAATCTTGTCCTTCTCCAGAAACAGGTGGATCATCACGTTTTTGCAATTGCATCTGGCTAAAGTCAACATCTAATGCTTTGCTTATTACCTCCGCTGCTTCTTTTTCTGAACGAGCGACTAGTTTATGTCCTTGCGGATGGATTTGCACCACTTTCCACGGATCGGAAAAGAAAGATGCTGGTTTACTTTCCTCCCCTGTCATAACGCTAATCAGCTTACCGGTTTGAGCGTCGAAAAACCCGTAATTTCGTAGATGGTATTGTAATACCTGCTTGGTTTCTTTCATTTCGTTCGGGCGACCGTCATATTTTTCAGGTTGCTTTTCCATGTACTGGAGATAAAGACTATCCGCAGTAATGAGCTGCTTTTTCATATCCTCAGCAGAGCGAATATGGGCAGTGGTTGGAACAGCTATATTTTTTAGATTAGGTGGATTGTACTCAAATTTTACAATACGTCCTGCACCGTCTACTTCTATACGAAGGAATTCACGACTGTAAACGGGAATATTGTTGAGAACAAGCGGGAATTCAACTTGGCGTTCTGCCCAGGTAGTTGGATTTTGGTCTTTGTCGTACATTGTAGATAAGCTGCTCCCATTTGAGGTAGATTCACCAAATTGTTTTCGCCCTTCAGCACCCAGCCAGCTGACAAGGAACTGCTCTGCTTTCTCTTTCGCCAATATGGTAGACGGTTTTTTCTTGGAGGCCCATTCCTTGATTTTAATCTCAAATGAACGAAGCTCCCCTGTTTTCATATCGAAAGTCAGATATGCACTAGAGCCAATCTCTCCCTCCTTAGAATCGTCTGCAAGCGCGATGCAAAAAATTTTGCTAGTCCCATCTATACTACTCGCCTGAATATGCAATTGTTTAAAGGCAGGCTGCAGTACGAAAAGTTTATCCATCGTTTTTTGAACCGCTGGTGGAATTGGAACTCTTTCAGGAGTAGCGGTTCCTTGTTCGATAGCAGTCGGTGTGTTCCCTTGCTCTGCAGCCAGAACCGTTCCTGTCGGAAGCAGCGTGGCTGTCAGAAGAAGTGCGGTGAGTGACCGTTTCATTGTATTCCTCCTTTGCTATGTAAAAGTTACAATATATTACCATGATACAGATAACTGAAATGATTTCAACAGTATTTTCCAAACTATGTAGCTTTGCATCAGCTGATGCTCATCCGTTTGTTTTTTTACATGAGCGTTCTGCAAAATAAAAAGCTGCTCCAAAGAGCAGCTTTATGTTCGTTTTACATACCCGACTTAAAGGTTTTACAATCTGTTTCTTCTGTCGTAGATGCTTGCTTTCCTTGGTGGCTTACCACATAAATCTGATCGGCGCTGCATTTATCGCCTTGCGCCCAGTACGTACAGTTATTTACTTCGCAAAGTACATCTTTTGCCATGGTTATTCACCTCCTTCGTGATTTATCATGAACGAATTTCGCTCTATATATTCATTAAGAACGCATAAAAAGCCGTCCCATTCAGAACGACTTGTTCATCTTACGGATTCAGGATTTTCTACACGATCAATGCCAACTGTTATGATTAACGTTTAGATTCCCCATACCTCTCCACTAAACCTCTTTCCACAAACGGGACTATCGGATAGAACTGTCTTTTTATGTTAAAATAAGGAAGTGGATTAAAATGACTGAGGAGAGATAAGCTTGTTAACTCCCACTTTTGTTATTGATATTATGCTCGCTTTTGCAATTGTCTTTATAGCCTTCTTTGTTTTTTTATTCATTCCAAGAAATTATAAAAAAACAGGAATTAGAGTTATGATCGCTATAGTTCTACTAGAGATTAGTTTTTTTGCTTTACGCCCGTTTTGGATTGATTATCGTGTAGAAAAAACGAGAGTAGCTGTTAACCAATACTTAGCAAGAAAATACCCTGGAGAATCATGGACAATAGTACGAGGAGACAAAGATAATCCTCATCACAAAGCATATTTTCTTAATGTAACTTTTCATAACGAAGCAAATTTTACTTATACTTATTACACAAACACCGACAATGAAGTCAAACAATCAAGCATTAGTTGTCCTGATGGAAAATTTCCGCAAGATGGAAAGCACACAGAGTGGTATCAAGACAAGCCAAAGTAATTATTGTGGCTTTACTTTAACAATTCCTGCCACCGACAGAATCGTTCTGCGAAATGTTGTATCTGGCCCGAGTGTTACACTGAGCTCTGTAGTAATTTCGTATTTCGAATCCGAGCCTTTCTCCTAGTTATTTTTATCAGAAACATCTGTTATAATGTCAATACATGAAATAATCTAAATTATCAACAAGAAAAAACTTAGACTACATTATCTTGTCCATTCGAAAGGAGGATCCACATGTTTTTTATCCATATCATCGCTACCCTTATCTGCATTATCAGCGGATTCATACTGCTACTTATGGGCTTGTTCCTTTACGGCGTTCCGCTCATGGCGCTAGGTATCTTGCTTTTCGTTGCACTCTATCGTATTTATCCTCGCGAGAAGGTAGATGACTGTTTTTCAACCATTTCGGGATGTTCTACCTACTGCGACTAACGGATATGAAAGATCTCATAATGAAAATCCCTTGCCACCGCAAGCCATCACGTTCTTTTTTTATCAACGGAAAACAGATGCCCCTTTGCGCCCGCTGCACCTCGATTTTTCTTGGTTATCTGGCGATTCCATTCCTATTATTCTTCTATCCAACCATCCCATTGTATGTAGGATTTTTACTGCAAATACCAATGTTGATTGATGGCTTTACTCAATTATATAAGTGGCGTGAAAGCACAAACTGGTTACGCTTTATCACAGGTATACTCAGCGGAACCGGACAATCTGCTGTGATCGTTTCGATCTCGATGTTCATCGTCAAATGGGTTTTAACTGTGGCCACATAAAAACTACTCCCATACTTAGTAAGTAAGCGTAGTATCTTCATTTTTTGAGTTTTGTATAAGAAAAAGAGTAAACCTCCTGGATTATCCAAGAGGTTTATGACTGTTTTTCTCCCCTATAATAGTATATTGGCTAAATTGAAAATTCTTGATACTTTCCTTTCCTATACTCTTTTAGCCAACGGTAAATCATAAAAGTATTTATTCCATTTTCCCTGGCTACTTTATTAGCATCTCGTGTTTCTAGTACTCGTTGAATCACTTGTCGTTTAAAAGTTAAAGAGTATGAGTTTCTCATGTTTTCCCCCTTTTGACGGCTTATCCATCATGATTTTTAAACAGTAATCATATCTTTCAACGAGCTGTCACTATAAACATAATACATTTAATATAATATTTACCATAACAAAATCTGATATTTTCCTCAAATGATTTTAGGATTATATACAATGGACAAAAAGTCCCGGCATATTGACATAATGTTAGGCTCTTTTGATGTTCACTTGGAAACGTATCTTTTAAAAATGTGGCGAAACACCACTAATACATAAATCAAACAAGCCTGAGGCAGCATCCCGTCTGTATAAGATGCTTCCTCAGGCTTGGCCTTTAACGATTTTAAAAAAATTATCTCGACTTATGCGTGAGTGTTCCCCCTAAAAATGAACAATCAACACTCATAGCATTATTTTGTATTTATAGATTTCATAATTTGCTTGGCAACTGGTTTCCATTCTTCCATTTGCTGTTCTTTACAATTAAATGTTACTAGTAACATTTTACCTTCTAGTTCAGTATAAAACATAAGGTTGTATATTTTTCCATCTGCAGCTGGAGTTAATAGTTCAAGTACTCCAACGTTTTTATTGTTGATTTGCTCCACAGTATCGCTATACCAGGTAGCATTCGGGTACATAGTAGTGAATAATTTTTTTATTTGATCCTTAGCCTCAGGAATTTGTCCATTGGTTATAGGATTCTGAGTGTGATTCAAAGCAACGTTTACTGAACCTGACTCATCCGTATAAATTAACGTCGGTCGATTTCCTGACGGATATTTTACCTTAGCCATTTCATCTGACATAATAGTGAACTTCTTAGGCAGCAGGATTTCGACTTTATCTGAAAGCACTTTCTTTGTTTCAAGTGGTACTGTCGATTTTGCTTCTTGCTGTTCTACCTTTTGTTCTGCTGGTTTAGCAGCACTTTTTTCCGGCGCATTAGTTTCTTTGTTAGAGCATCCTGTAGCTGTAATAATTATTAACAATGCAAAAATTAACCATGTTTTCATTAGTATTAACCCCTATTCTTATTAAATTAGGAAGGTACAAGTGCTGATTATCCATTTTATAAGAGGTCTACTCCCATATAAGTCGAAATAATTTTTTTAAAATCGTTGAATACCTTCCTTAATTGAAAGTCATATCGACATATAGCTGATTAATCAAACTCCCTTCTCTTCTTTATAAAAACGCGGATCAGCCTGAACGATACAACCAATACCCATAAATTCAATTAATTACATAGAAAACATAATATTACCTTTTATACATCAAAACTTATATCGGCCATTGATTTGTAATTCTTTAGAAATACTTATATTTTTGCAATTCAACTTAATACGTCCGTTATAGTAACCAAAGGTATTCTTATTTCTAATGTAATAGGAAAAATGCTAGATAATCGTTATAAAAAAACGTTTCCAAAAGGGATTAGGGAATAATAATGACCAAAATTAGTATTTTTTTACTGTTTTTCAAAAAACCAAAAACATCCTGCCTTGATTAAGACAGAATGTTTTATAAATCCGAAGTATACGATTGGAAGGATTGGTCCGGGTTTCCTACGTGTACCCACCAAACATTAAGTATGTTGATCAGTTCCAAGCAATCCAGAAAAAAGCACAAAAAGCAGGTTTAGGGATATAGCGTGCAGAAAATTATACCCAGGAGGATGGATTCCACTCAGAAACGAAGCCCGTGCTGCTGATACAGCTCCTATTAATCGCGGAGAACCTGATTATCGACCAGCAAGATTGGGACTATGATGGAGTAGTCTACGAATCATACATACTTGGAGGTAACACTATGAAACGCATTGTAAGTCTTTCAGTAGCTACACTAAGCCTGTCTTTATTGTTTAGCCCTGTATCCCCTGCCTTTGCTGCACAACTCCAAAAAGAGAAAGTTACAGTTACAGCTACAGCCCCAGCGTATAAGGTTGCTACTATCAATCTGACATTTGAGGGCGAACCGTTTACGATTTCTAAACAGCCAGTTATGATCGGCAAGACCCTCATGCTGCCAGCAAAAGACTTCTATGACGAGTTTGATATTAAAGTTAAATGGGATGCAAAGAACAACACAATGACAATGATTGACGGCGATGTAACAGCAAACTTCAAAGTCGGCAGCAAAATCGGTACGTTTCATGATCCTAGTGACGAAGTATCCGACTATGAGTTTGAGATGGATGTAGCACCAGTCATCATCAACGGAACTTTATATGTTGAAGCAGAAACTGTTATAGCATCAATATATTGTGTAGTGGACTGGACAGACGTTAATACTTTAGATATTAGCAACTATAATGGTGATGATGAATATGATACGTCAAGTGGAGATGACGAAGCTTACGATATAAGCGATGAATCTGGTTATGATGTATAACAAACACCTTTACTCCCTAGTACATATTAGGGAGTAAAAATAGTATAAGAAAAAGCCTGGCATATTACCTTATACAGTATATGTCAGGCTTCTTTATGTTACTTCTATTCCACAACATATATAGCGAGTCGTACCTCAAATACTTAAAACGATCTTTGGTCGTTCACTCATGGCTTGTCGACGAAAAATTAACCATGTTTTTGGAACAAACAAAATTACTCATTACTATAGTATTAGGTGGGAATGAAGTAATACAAGGAGAAAAGATTATCTATGCACCTAATAGTGGCTATATGCACGGAGAAACGTATATAGGCAGCTTGAAGCCCAGGGTGGAAAGATAATTAAGCAGGTGTCATAGTGCCATTTACGGTTTCATACTACATTATACAAGCGGGATGATATTGTACCGCAATTAGGAGGGACTAGGAATGAAGAAGAACATGCTATCCGTTCTGACGCTTGCCTTACTAGGCGGATTGATCCCGGCGCAGGCTAAAGGGTTAGAAATATATCAAGCGCATAACATCGACATCATTCAAGCACAAGACATCGAGATCGTCCAAGCAGAGGAAGTGAAGCCAGTTACTCCGCAAAAAAATAAACCGAGTACAGTACCCTCTAAGTCTAATTCGGTTGACTATGCTTTTCGGACATTTATTCTATGGGTACCTGGCACATCGTATTCTTTTGATAATTATGCGGCAGGTACGCGCACGCTGTATACATCAACCGGCACACTTCCAAAAAGTGCACTCACTGTCAATAAGGATGGTACGTATGTGTGGAACAGCGCCTGGGACGGAAAAATCATCAAAGGAAAATGGAAGAACAATAATAATGGAACGATTAGCCTACTGAAAGGACAGGAAGGAAAGACATGGACACTGAGCAAAGGAGGCGGAAAATACGAGGATATTTTCCTGATGGACGGATCGATATGGTATAGCGGTAAAACAGTCACATTGAAAAAAGGAAAAGTACCAAAAAAATAATCGAGGTATATGCAAAACTGTCTTTTCCTATGCAGCTGAAGAGGCAGTTTTTTATATTCTATTATCCTCTAGTAAAAAGTTCGGTGATTTTTTTAAGAAGCCAACACCTGCTCCTTCACTGTCATACTAAATTGGTCTATGATCCATTTTTACAGATATCTCGGCTGAACTCCTTTGTGCTATCAGTTCTCTTTACTGTAGAATTATAAAATTTAGTAGCATGACTCAAGGTGTGGCGAAAATCTAGGGAATAGGACAAGACTCTTTTCGTTGATGATGAAAATTCCAAGGTTCGTGCTGATAGGCAAGTCACCAAAACCAGCTTCAGTCAATAAGCTACCTATATAAGCCGAAGGGGGTGAGAAAATGGGTAGACGAATAAAACATACTTCACGTGACGTGGAGGAGTTAGCGAGGCTAATGCTGGCGGAAGCGGCCGGTGAAGGAGTCCAAGGGATGAACATGGTGGGAACGGTTGTGTCCAATCGGGTCGAGGCTGACTGTGCTCCTGACTTCAAAGGGTTGCGCAATATCAGAGATGCGATCTATCAAACCATACCTGGAACTGGAATTCCTCACTTCGAGCCCGTCTTAAATGGAACATTGTATACACAACGTCCCAGAGAAGCTGACCTCCAGAGGGCTAGGAATTTGTTGCAGGGTGATCGGGACCCTCGGGCCAGAATGAGTTTGTGGTTTTTTAACCCCAGTCCGGGGAAAAAATACCGAGCTCCTTGTACCGACACGATGCCAAGATCCCCCATGACAAAGTTCGATTTTGCGCACAAGAATCATTGCTTCTATGTCGCTGTACCAGGCTACTGTGAAGAGTTTTATAGATAAATTAAAAAGGAGATAACCTTCTCATGACTTGTGGAGATCTTACTTATTATCCGGTGAATTATTATCCTGGTTTTTATCCAGCTTCCATGATGCTGGGCAGTATCGCACGACAACCTGGCGGCAGCCCACCGACGACTATGCATTCTGGACCCTCTTATGCCACCCCGGTAGTTCCGATGGGGACTGGACAGCAACTTCCAACAGGCAAGATGGAAGAATCATTTATCGAAAATATCTTACGCTTCAACAAAGGTAAGGTCGGTACATTCTACTTTACTTACCAAGGTAACAGCAAATGGAATGCAATGGTTTACCGCGGGCGCGTAGAAACAGCTGGTCGTGACCACCTTATCATCAGCGACCCATCCAGCGGTAAACGCTACCTGCTGATGATGTCCAATCTCGACTGGGTAGAATTCGATGAACAAATTAACTATCCTCACATAGAAATTAGTCCAGATGTCCAGGCATCCCTGACGACATCGGGGTAAATTTGTAGAACCCTAAAAAGCCGCTTACTTCCTTTTTGGAAAATAAGCGGCTTTTTAGTTCTGACCACATATAGAATGCAAATTCGGGAATATGTCAGGATTTTTTACGTACTGAAGCTTTATTCAATTACATTTCTAAGTGAAATTATGACGTTGGTTCGATCGTCCATGTATGATCTTCATTTAATATAACGGTCATTGAATACACACCAGGATCGAATTGGACTTCTACCGCGTTTGTTTTCGCTTCGGTATCTAGTACCTGTCCTTCTGTGTAGTCCCCAAACGTGATGTAATATTTTGAGTGAGGAATAAAGCGCAAATCTAGATTAGACTGTGCCTGTACCGCATATACACTATTTCCAGACATTCCGACACCAACAGATGCTTCTTTGAACGGAATATTTAAATCTTGGTCAATGTGTAGACCATCTGAACTGCTTTGTGTGGTTTGATTTACAAATCGGTACGCTCCATCCTCATAAGCAAGTGTTACCGCGTTATTTTTGTTCAAGCCAGCTGGCAGTACTTCATTTGCTATAAATTGAACGCCTGGAGTAAGCGTCCCTGTTTCAGACCAAACAAAACTATAATCAACATTCCATTCGAAAGCCCCTTTTGTATTGGGATGCGCCATTTGAGTAAGCCATGCAAGAGATAGTACTTTTTGATCTTTTACTTTAGGAGCCTCTTGAAATACACAAAAATTACCGCTATTAGTAGATTTGTTTAAAAAGGTTATAGAGTATTGTTCACTCACGTTTATTCCTCCTCTTTATCGAGTAAATGTAACATAATTTCGTAAAATTACATTCTCCCCTTCTACGAAGATCTCCAGCCCGTCTACTCTACGTACAACGTCTGTGACTTTCATATGTTATCCCTCATTCCCTTTTATTTCTCTTATTATATTCCATACATTTAATTCCATAAAACAAAATCGATTCAACTCGTTAAAAAATAGTGATCTTATTTGCCCAGTAAAATTGGATCTAAAGAGATTTGCTCATTTCTTTCTGCCTATCTCCCCCCCTTATCACGAAATTTTCCCTTTCTCTTAGATACAGCACTGGTGAAAACTAAAGTAAGCCTCCCACTCGTCTGGGAGGCTTTTGACTGTATACAATGGGGGATGGTCTATTTTTTAAAATTAGTTTAGAAAACTAAAACAAAGCTCATCTCATTTGCGTATCTTGTACTAAGTTATACCAAAGGGGATGAGATAGGGTGCCCATTTCCAAACAACTTTGTAACCGCTTAGCCCATATTCTTGGTGGCAAAGGTATGCATGAAAATAACCGCTGTGACGTTACAAAGAAGCGTAATCTTCGCGTAACAATGTTAGGTAAAAAATATGAGGTTGAACAGGAATTTGTTTTTGAATCGATGGATAAAAGGGGTAGGACACTAAACACAGGTGAAATCACAGTTCTACAAAGGGAAGTAAATCGCTTTGTGCGTGCTCTTCATAGACGCGGAATTAGAACCACCGCTATCCATAATCACTGGTTATTTGAAAAACCACGCTTAATGTATGTTCATTATGAATTCGTAGAACGACCAGTTATAGCAGCAAGAAAGATAAAAGAAGCCTTGAGAGAAGTAGGAATCAGTTAGCTGCCCATTTAAGGGCAGCGAGGCTAATTTTAAAACAGATTGAGGAGTTAATCAGAAGAAAGAAAAAGTAACAACACTCCTACCATTTGAACGGATGGTGGGAGTGTCTTATTTCTAAGTTATATACCTGAAAACAGCACTGATACGGATTGATAAACACTATAAAAATCTTCTCATTCATCTGAGAGTTTTTTGACCGTACGGATTTACATTTGTTTTTTATCCCTATCCATTTCAAACTCACACAATCCACAAACAATTATTTTCCTAAATGTTGTGTTTATAGCTTCTGGATGTAGAATGCGAAAAGCCTCTAGTTCAGATTCTGAAAAAACTTTATTATTTCTATCTACGTACATATATACAGTTATACTATCCGTTCCCTTACAAAAGTGACATAGCATTCTTTATCCCTCCGATTTTATCCGCTTATTACCATTCTTTGTGAAGGGATTAAAAACCTCTTTAAGCAAAAAAAATCCCGCCATCCATCTGGACAGCAGGAATAATAACATTACTCTACTTTTTAGCATCTACATGTGATTGACCAAGAATATAAGCAATGACTAAGCTACTGTCATAATGGAATCCGTAGGGAAATGTAATCCTTGCATAATATTTAGATATACAAAAAGCCTGACTATCCATTGGTTGGGCTTTGCAGTTCTTATCGACTAATTATAATTTCGTAGTGCAGTGGCAGTGAAAACTTTGTTCATTCCAAATAGATTGACATTTCAGTGATAATACCTTACCATTTATTTAGATGATTATCTAAATATCTAATTGAAAGTTGGCAGGTGAATTTAATGAATGACGCCTTTAAAGCCTTATCTGATCCTAGTAGAAGGAAAATATTGCATTTGCTAAAAACCAAAGATTTGACCGCAGGTGAAATTGCGGACCACTTTGAGATGGCGAAACCAAGCATTTCTCATCATCTCAATATCTTAAAACAAGCTAATCTTGTGGACTCTGAGAAAAAAGGACAACAAGTTATTTACTCCCTGAATACAAGCGTTTTTGAAGAAGTAGTAGGGTGGTTTCTAGACTTTTTAGATAAGAATAAAGAGGTGAAAGAAAATGAAAAGTAAATGGTTAGGTTTTTTGTTAATCCTGTTAGCGTTTGGCGTCACATTATTTTGTTATCGAATGTTACCGGAACAATTCCCCATTCATTGGGGTATAGATGGTAGTGTGGATCGATATGAGCACAAAGCATTCGGAGCATTCCTGCTACCAGTAATTATGCTTATTCTAGTTCCATTAATGCTTTTCTTACCAAAAGTTGATCCCAGAAAAGACAATTACGTTCGTTTTGGGAAGACCTACGAACTAATAACTAATGGAATCCTTCTGTTTTTGTTTGTATTCCAAATCCTGGCTCTATCCCTTAGTCTAGGTTGGATTCATAACACGAACTATTTTATTCCTGTTTTTCTAGGCGTTTTATTTATTTTTCTTGGTAATTACATGCCAAAAATCAAACAAAATTACTTTTTTGGAATTCGAACACCTTGGGCGATAGCGAATGAAGATGTTTGGAGGAGAACACATCGATTCGGCGGGAAAGTTTTAGTCATCGCTGGAATCCTCTTTATTGGTACTATATTATTGCCCACCTCTTTGCAAAGCACAGTGATCATTATTGTTTTGTGTGTCAGTTTAATCATCACTTATCTAAGTTCCTATTTCTTTTTTGTGAAGGGTTAACACTTTGAAAAATTTTTTGATTTTTTTTACTTGAATCAATTTCATAACCTAAAAACCTTGAGCCGTAAGGTTCAATAGACATGAAAAAAAGGAGTACCTCCCCAAATCTCGAATAGAGTTGTTGACTAGACAACTCAATGAGAAAGGTTGGTCTCCTTATGTACTCTATTCGTCAAGGACATCTATTTTCCCTGCAAGATTTATTAAATTTAGAACCTACCCAACGATTAAACTACTCGTTCGCCGCTTAAAAAACGATATTCTTTTCTGCCTGGATTAATTGAAACACAATAAAGCCTGACATACTCCCCTATAGAAAAGGGCGTATGTTAGGCTTTTTTATCATTACAATATCTTCGATTTTATATTTTTATTACATAGGTTTTTGCAGCTATATCATTCCATCTTCGTTTATTCTTTTGCCATAAAAACTATAATTATCCTATTCCTAGAGGTAATACCAGCAAAGTAGCATAATTAAATCGTCTGTTTGGATATCGACCCAAAATATTCTACAACGACCTCACGGAACTCCCGAGCAGCCCACGAAATGTACCGACTTCGGTGCCATAATAAAGCGATCTCCCGTACAAATTCGTGATCCTCTACTTGGAGATATTGGATATGTTCCCGTGAATCCCTAGCCGTGCTTGGTATGAAAGCTATGCCAATTTCGGCTTCCACAAGCGTAATTAGCCTTGCTGGTTCATCTCCTTCATACACATATTTAGGTATAAATCCAACCGATTTGCATACAGAGTCCACTAAATCGCGTATACCGTAGCCTTTCTTTACACCGACAAACCATTCATCCTTTAGTTCTATCAAGGATACGCTGTTTCGGTCTGCTAGACGATGTCCTTTTGGAACCGCAACAAGGACAGGGTCGATGCATACGATTTGACACTCAATGTCATCCCTTTGTATAGGAGGCGAGGACAAGCAGAAATCTACCTCTCCTCTATAGAGAAGCGTAACCATTTCCTGCGTGCTCAGCATTTGCACATGAAATTGGATATTAGGCCTCCTTTTCCGAAACTGTCGAAGGATACTGGGTAACGTGCTTGCGGTGGTTACCGCCAACTTGAGCGCACCATGCTCCCGACTGGATGATAAATCTCTGAGCTCCTGTCTCCCCTGTTCCAATTCGAACAAAGCCCTTTCTGCACGGCGAAGGAATCTGCTTCCAAACTCGTTTAATCGCAGTCTTCTCCCTATTCGATCGAATAGAGGAACCCCTAGATTCTCCTCCAAGCGTTGAATCGTTTTGCTTAGTGACGATTGAGTAACGTGAAGACTTCGCGCCGCTTCGGTCACATGTTCCAATCGAGCTACCGCGAGAAAATACTGAAGTTGAAGAAGTTCCATTTCACATCCTCCATTTATTCCTTCTAGTCAATGAAATCATAACATTAAATGCGTTAGAGTAAATATAAGATTTCAAGTAAGATATCATTAAAACACTTCGGGAGGGAACTCAAAAATGAATGCTCGCGGTAGGTGGTTGATGATTTCTGTTGGACTAGGGACACTATTGAACCCATTAAACTCCTCAATGATTTCTGTTGCTATTGCAAGGCTGCAAAATGTGTACCGCCTTGACTTTACAGTTGTTTCCTGGATTATTTTTTCATTCTACATTGCAAGTGCCATCGCTCAACCTATTATGGGCAAAGCCAGCGATTTATTCGGTCGTAGAAAGATATTTCTTACTGGGCTTGTTGTATCCTTCGTTGCATCATTATTAGCCCCATTATCAGTAAGCTTTGGGTGGCTCATCGTATTCCGCATCGTGCAATCCATCGGAACAAGCATGATAGTTGCAGTTGGAATGGCTATTGTACGAATTCATATTACGGAGAAACAAGCAACTGCGCTGTCCGTTTTAGCCATATTCATGTCCGGAGCGGCAGCAATTG
This sequence comes from Aneurinibacillus uraniidurans, assembly GCF_028471905.1. Lineage (NCBI taxonomy): Bacteria > Bacillati > Bacillota > Bacilli > Caryophanales > Paenibacillaceae > Aneurinibacillus > Aneurinibacillus uraniidurans. The sequence goes on from NZ_CP116902.1 coordinate 2,418,341, forward strand.
GCCCATTTATTGGCGGGGTCTTGATACACTGGTGGGATTGGCCAGCGATCTTTTTTGTCAACATTCCGTTCGTGGTGGCGAGCTTTCTATTAGCCTTACGGACGATTCCTAAGGACGAACCGTTAGCACCCGTTGCACGCAATATATCCTTTCGCAAATGGTTTGATTTGATTGATGCGTCAGGGATCCTGCTCTTCACAGTGGGTTTGGTTGCCCTACTCGTTGGATTACTGTCAACAAAATCATCCGAGCATGTCTCATTAGGACATGTGGTTGTCGGCTTGATCGGCCTCGTTGCACTGGGGGCTTTCGTACGGCATGAGTTAAAAACAACGTCACCCTTTATTCCTTTGCGCACATTCGCTAAATATTCTGCGATGACTTGGGTCAATGTCCAATTTATGCTCGTTAACGTACTTTTTTATGCTCTCTTTTTCGGGCTTCCGTCCTACTTGCAAATGGTACGTCATGTAAGCGAGTTCCATACAGGGATTCTCATGCTAACCTTAGGCTTGTGTTCACTCATTGCTTCTCCAATCGCAGGACGATGGATCGATAAATCAGGACCCATGCCTGCTTTATTGGTATCTGCAGTGCTGATGACATTTGGTTCAGTATGGATTGTAACATTGAATCAAACTTCACCGGTTATCAGTGTGTGTGTGGCGTTAGCTGCATTCGGTATTAGCAACGGGTTGAACGGTGTCGGTATGCAAGCAGCCTTGTTCCAAAATTCTCCAAAAGAAATGATCGGTGTAGCATCCGGAATATTCAATACATCGAGATATCTGGGGACCATTTTATCTTCATTGTTGACAGGAGTCGTTATGGGGGGACAGTTTAACGCTGGAGGTTTTCGACTGCTTGGGGTTATCCTTACAATCATTGCACTCTCCTTGGTATTCATGAGTTGGTGGCGCTGGGAGTCAAGGCAACTGGAAGAGTCGTAGGTTCACTAAGTCCAAATTAAAAGGAGTATCAATGTCGGTAGGAGAACTGTTGTTATAGGTACTTATCGCCCTTTCTAAATTTAGTAAGTTCATCCTGGCAGCTCTTGCATACAGTTTCCCCTCCCTAGTACATACTAGGGAGTAATAAAAATAACGTAGCCCTGTGTTCTCGATTCACGGAGAGCACAGGGCTACGTTTGTATTTCCTCGCTATTCAACTTTTCGTTCTCCTTTCTTACTTTAGTTTATATACCTGTACACCCCTAACGATCTCGGGAAGTGCCACACCTTCCTTCTTTCGTTATTCGACTGCTGTGTACATCGCCTTTCCCTATTTACCTGGAGCAAGCATCCATTGAATTTTACCCTCTGCAATCATCGTCATCACATCCATTCAGGTGTAGTGGGTTGAGTAGAAGGTTGTCCAACTGTTGTTGGTGTAAAATAAATATAACAAAAATTCAGAATAATTAAAACAACGAAATAGATTGTTTATCTCTTTATATCTTTATATATCATCTTATTAATCTGTTTATCATCCGTTTTCTCTCTTTTCATCTATTTTTACGCTCGCAAAATTGGTTAATACTCACAGTTAGAGCCATACTACATGCCTATTAACGGAACTAAAAAAGCCAGACATACTACCCGGGAATATGTCTGGCTGTTGTTTATATTCGCCCCCCTAATTACCTATCAATTTCCCTTTCTAATTATTGAATTAACAAACTCAACAACTATAATCTCTACATGATATTCCACCAAACACTCATCAACCAAAAAACTATACAAAAAAGTAAATAAAAGTTGAAAAATAGGCTTCCTTTCGCGAAAATAGTTTGTATATTATCCTAAACTAGTACGAAAGTAGGAACCTATCATGAGAAATTCCCACCACATTCCTTCATAATTCTGAAACGGATGATTCAGGAGAAAAATATACACTCGATCGCCGAATCAGCTAACTATACGAATGCAGAATGAAAAATTACGGTCTACTCTACTCTGATTTATAATCCTAGTCGCAGTTTCGCAAATTATGCAAATTAAATATTTATCTCATAAATACAAGGAGGAATTTGATGTCTCCACTATGCAAAAAAAGTCAACGTAAACAAATAAGCCTGACTTTACTTTTAACAGGTCTAGTGTCCTTGTCTGTTCTTATAACATTAACCATTCTTCTTATTGCATCTTATCAATCGAAAAAAAAAGCATTGATCGACACTACACTCACCTTAAATTATACAAGCGCAGCCAAAATGAGTCGTACTGTAGACACTTTATTTAAATCTATGCGAAGTAGCTTGCACTATTCCTCGGGCGTCTTATCAAATATAGATTCTATGAATGCTGATGAAGTATACGCGAATCTAGAATTAATACGTCATAGTAGCAACTATTTTAATTCTATTGTCGTGGTGGATGAAACAGGAGTTGTTCGAAATATATCTCCGAAATCTGTTGATACAGTTGGACGATATATTAGCACAAAAGAAGCAAAAGCTGCATTGGCATTAAAAGGGCCCTATCTATCTAAACCTTATATTACTACGAAGTCTAAACGCCTCATCGTATTTATGAGCGAGCCCATTTACGATAAGAAAGGTAGATACCGCGGGTATATAGGAGGAACTATTTATCTTCAAGAAAAAAACGTATTAAATATGATCTTCGAAAACAACCCTACAGATAAAATAGGTTCATATTTTTACATAGTAGGACCCAACGGGCATGTGTTGTTCCATCATTATGAAAGTCGTTTAGGCGAGGATATCAGTGCCAATCAAGTGGTTCGAAAGCTTATGCAAGGACAAAGTGGACAGGAACAGATGGTCAATTTGAAAGGAGAACATTTACTAGCAGGATACGTAAAGGTTCCGGAAAATGACTGGGGTGTAGTTGTGGTCTCTCCTATTAGTGTGGTTTATGAACAATTGAATGATCAGATAAAAGCCATTCTTTTTTATATGCTACCTCCATTTGTATTATTAATGCTAGTCGTCATAGGGCTTGCACGCGGATTAGCGAGACCCTTTGTAGCCCTTGCGGACTTTGTGACCAAAATTGGAGAAGAAAAAGTCGAACTTCCTGAAGGAAAACGACACTGGAATAGAGAGGTTGATTTGTTAACGGAAGCAGTTAGATATGCAGTAACAGATATTAAAAAACAGACTGACCAATTGACGCTTGAGGCAATGACCGATCCATTGACCGGGCTAACAAACAGAAGAGCACTTGAGGCAATCATGCACAGATGGATTGAGGAGCAAATCTCTTTTTCTATTATTATTATGGATATTGATCGATTTAAATCCATAAATGACACATTTGGTCATCAAGGTGGGGACGAAGTATTAAAGCATTTCGCGAAAATTATTACTTCATGCGTCCGACCAGGTGATGTATGTTGTCGTTTCGGAGGTGAAGAATTTATTTCACTTATTTCTCATGTCTCTGTCGAGGAAGCTTATCTTGTGGCTGAACGAATTCGCGTTATGCTCGAAAAGAGTTCCAATCCCATTGGACAAACTATTACAGTTTCACAAGGCATCGCACACTATTCTTCACACTCCGATTCGGCTGAAGAATTGATTCATTTGGCTGATCAAGCCTTGTATAAAGCGAAGGATTCGGGAAGAAATCAAACCATTATTGCAGAATTTGTAGAAAGGATTAGTGATTGAAACTAAGCTAATCCAGCTAATAAGCTGTCAATATTTCTCTATAAATAAAAAAGGTAATTACACAAGTGTTGATTATCCGTTTTTAGAAATACTACCCCCATATAAGCCAGCATACTTTTGGTTCAATAGCGCTAATAGTGTTCTTAACCAAACTTCTGGAACCATAAAAGGTATCATTAAGAATACGGCTGTTTTCGATGTCCACACAGAAATCGGCCCAACTGAACCTCTATAAACACATTTGTAATATATAATAAAAAGCCTGACGTAATTTCCACAAAGGAATATGTCAGGCTTTTTATATATGAAATGATCTATTCCACTATTTTCACAGGTGCATCTGAAATACGATGTACATTGCCATATGCATCAAGATATTGATAATTTGCTACCCCTGATTTCCAATCCCCTTCTAAAACAATTCTAAATGTTAAAGTAGGAGGGTTTGAGCTAGTGTCTACACCAGGAAGAACACCTTCTCGCACTCCGTTGCCTACCACTAAAATGTGCGTATTATTAGGCATAACGGTCATGTACGTGAAATTTCCTTGCACATGATACGTGTAGTCAATTGGTGGATTTACTGCTTGGGTGATATGACCGAGTCCACTAACCAGCTCTTTCGGGGTATTTACAGCTAAATCGAGCTGAAATAAAGGTGCACCTGGCTTATCCCCTCCGATTTGATAACGAGCAAGAAACAATCCTACTTGTACATTTGCACTCATTACTTTTCCCTTCTTTCTTCGATTAATTATAAAATCACAAAAAAAGAAACGTGCAGTAGTATACGTATGCATGATTAACGGTGCATTATTCCACTAAAAAATACTCAACAAAAGGATACTTTGCTTCCTAGTACATACTATAGAGTGAAAATATTCATCGAAAAAAGCCTGACGTATCACCCTATCTGGTATATACTAGATTTCTTTATGTTACTTCTACTCCATAACGTAAAGTAATAGAGTATCATGCAAAATGTGGATGAAAGGTGTACAAGCATATCCGCAATCTTTTCTCTTTTTTTCCTTCATCATCCAAATATATTGTAAAAACACGATATATTTGGTATATAATGGATACGTACATCATCGCCGATTCCATCGGCCTTATTTTTTACCTCAAAACACGAACTTACGTTCCTGAAAAGGAGGTCTTACAAGAATGTGGGAGTATTACCGACCGGGCATGATCGAGGAAACGATCGAAGACATATACAGAAGCCACAGTATTCTCCACCCCTGGGATTTACGCATTGAAAACCTCATGCGTACTTTTTCCATCGACCTACGTTATTGGTTCCTTGAACCAAAATGTATGTGGAGTGAAAACCAACGAGTTATTTTTCTAACAAAAGGGCTAACAGGCTTTGCATATAAGCAAACATTCTTTCATGAATTTGGGCACGTCTTAGTCCATGAAGGTGATCAGCTTGCCATGTCAAATGCACAGCGCCAGCTTATGGAGCTAGATATTCGCCGCTTCTTACGCTTTGCCATGATGCCTGCCTTTATGCTGCGTCAGCTTGAACCGTATCTCTTATCATCTCCCTGGGATTTGGTAGAGTCGTTTGAAGTTCCATATGAGTATGTCATCAATCGCCTGAAAGACATTCGTCGGCGTATCTGGAGTCGATACTGGCTAGAGCAAGAAGCAAAGTGGCGACGTCAACAGCAATTGGTTGTATGCTCTTGAGTAGATGTCCCATATCTTTACTTTGGCTTATAGCATTTCGGATTACGTCATGCATGATAGAGGACAAAATGCCAACAACATTACTGTACGAGGGACAAGCTTTGTCTTGATCTCCTTTCCTATGTAAACATTCGATATAATTCACCAACAAGGAGGGGAAAAGAAACATGAAAGGGTATTTTCATAAACGTGGAAGCAAATGGGCGTTTACAATTGATGTAGGGAAAGACCCGGAGACCGGTAAGAGGAAGCAAAAAGCATTGAGCGGATTTAAAACAAAAAAAGAAGCTGAAAAAGCCTGTGCAAAGCTTATCATGGAGCTTGAAAACGGAGAGTATATCGAAGAAACGAAAACCACGTTCGGCGCTTTCATCAATGACTGGCTTCAGCTTGTGGCGAAACCAACACTTCGCCCCACTACATATGCAGGATATGAAAGTGCTGTTCGCTCCCGGCTTATTCCTGCATTCAAAAATCGTAAGCTAGTTGATATCAAACCCATCCATGTAATGCGATTTTATAGCTCTTTATTAGATGAAGGTATTACAGAAGAATTTGTTCAATATTTGCATAGTATACTTAAAAATTCATTTCGCACAGCGATCAAATGGGAGTTACTGAAGCAGAACATCATGGATAAAGTCGAGCCACCAAGCCGCAAAAGAAAGCAGTTGCGTGTATGGACTTTGGAAGAAGCGATTTCTTTTTTAGAGGCAGCTAAAGAAACACGGCAACACTTTTATATGACCTATGTCCTCGCTATTTTTACCGGCATGCGCCGCGGAGAGATTTTAGCATTAAAGTGGACGGATTGTATGCTAGATGAAGGTAAGATAAGTGTCAATAAGAGTCTTTCCTTTGTAAAAGGGCACGGAATCGTATGCCAGGAGGCGAAAACCGGGAGCTCAAACCGCGTAATCTCAATCTCAGATATGATAGTTGAAGAACTACGAAAACATCGACTTCAACAGCAAAAAATGAAATTGATGCTCGGAGAAGCCTACCAAGATAACGGGTATGTAATTGCAAAAGAAACGGGTGAACCGGTCAATCCCAATTATATATTCAACCACTTTAAAAAGCTTTTAGGTAAGGTTGACGTGCCACCGATTCGCTTCCATGATCTACGCCATACCCATGCGACGATTATGTTGAAGCTTGGTGAACATCCAAAAGTAGTCTCTGAACGACTCGGTCACTCAAACATTCAAATGACCATGAACGTGTACAGTCATGTTACGCTCGACATGCAAAAAGAATCTTCAGATCGATTCGAACAAGCCTTCCAAGCAGCCAAGAGAAAAACAATGTGAGCAAAATGTGAGCATTTTTGATTTCCTGCCGTTTCTCCATTAAGAAGAAAACCGGAAAACCCTTGATATAACTTGGCTTTCCGGTTCTTATTTATCATAAGTAATTCAATCGTTATTACATAACCCTCTTAAACATCTTCTCAATATCATACGTCGAAAAATGAATAATAATCGGTCGACCGTGCGGGCATGTAAACGGGCTCGTCGTCCGGCGCAGCCGCTCAATAAGCGCTTCTAGCTCGGCATGATTCAAATGGCGATTCGCCTTAATCGCGGCTTTGCATGACATCGTAATCGCGGCTGCTTCCCGCAGCTGTACCACATCAATGCCTTTGCGCCCCGGCTTCACAACCATCTCCACCATTTCCTGAATAATGGCCTCTTCTTCCCCCTTCGGCAGCCAGCGTGGGTGGGAACGTACAAGAAAACTGTTTAGCCCAAACGGCTCAAGATGCACACCGATCTGCTCGAACCAGTCACGGTGTGCTTCCACCGCTCCCGCTTCTGCCGTGGTCAGCTCCAGCGTAATCGGAATCAGCAAGTCCTGACTCTCCACCGCTTCTTCGTGCAGCTTATTCAGGAAATACTCATAAAAAATCCGTTCTTGCGCAGCGTGCTGGTCGATCATATACATCCCTTCCGCATTTTGCGCAATAATGTACGTGCCATGCACCTGTCCAACTGGATACATGTCCGGCACGCGCTCCCCTGTACTTGCTGACTCTGCCTGATCCTCATTCGATACCCCTTCATCCGGCTCATAGGCAGTCTCTACCATGTCAGCTATATCTTCTTCTACTTGTTCATCTACAACAAGCGATACGCTCGGCTCCGCTATCGAATCAGGCTCCGGCTGATCCTCAGAGCCCTGCATAGATTTCTCCACCAGCACAGCAGGCTCGGTCGCAAGCAACGACTGTTCGTACGTTTGGCCACCTAGTGAATCGTACAGCTTGCCTGGTCGATTTGCTTCTTGTGCTTCTCCCGGACGATCTTCCGAAAAAGAAGTTCGACGTTTGTCCAACGCGGTCGAATCTGATGTTTCCGCCTGTTCAGGCACGAACACCGACCAGTCCATTGACGTCTGAAAGGATGGTGGCTTCGGCGTGCGCGGCGCTTCGTTTAAGCGAGTGCGGCCCGGCTCGGGAATAAGACGCTTATTACTCCATACACGGCGAACTTCTTCCTCCACAAAGCTGTACAATTCCTGCTCCTTACTAAATCGCACTTCAAGCTTCGCCGGATGAACATTCACATCAACAAGCGATGGCTCCATCTCAATCGCAAGCACCGCAATCGGACTTCGGTTAATCGGCAGCAATGTATGATACCCGCGTAAGATCGCGTTATTCACCCCATGATTACGCACGTAACGACCATTAATGATCGTCGATATATACGAGCGACCAGCCCGCGTAATCTCTGGTCGGGCAAGATAGCCAGACAGCTTGTAATCGAGGGATTCCGCTTCAATCGGAACCATGTTGCGAGCAATGTTCATGCCGTACACGGCTGCGATGGCGTGCAAGAGTTTGCCATCCCCTGGTGTTTTTAAGAGCTGCTTATCGTTATGCATCAATACAAAGGAAATGCTCGGATGCGATAGTGCCTGCCGATTCATCACATCGGATACGTGCCCGACTTCTGTATGAATTGTTTTCATATATTTAAGTCGAGCAGGTGTATTATAGAACAAATCCATCACATGCACTTCTGTCCCACGCGGATGCGCGACCGGCTCTACGACTTCCTCGACTCCGCCAGCGATCCGCACGCGCGTGCCGCCTGTGGAGCCTGCTTGTGTACTTTTGATTTCCGTACGAGAGACAGCAGCGATACTCGGCAGCGCCTCGCCACGAAAGCCAAGAGTTCGGATATGCGATAAGTCGCGCTCCCGCATCAGCTTGCTTGTGGCGTGCCGCTCGAACGCCAGACAGCAGTCTTCTCGGTCCATGCCGCGTCCATTATCGACCACACGAATGGACATCAATCCGCCTTCTTCAAGATATACTTCGACTCGTGTCGCTCCTGCATCAATCGCATTCTCGACCAGCTCCTTCACGACAGAAGCCGGACGCTCCACGACTTCACCCGCCGCAATCAAATTCGCAAGCTGCGCATCCATTACTTGAATGTCCGCCATGCCGTCATCCTCCTACACTTGCTTTTTAAGCTCGAACAAAAAGTTCATTGCCTGCATCGGCGTCATGTTCAACAGGTCAGCTTCTCGTAACTGCTGCACAAGTTTCTCTTCTGTTTTTGACACCTTTCCTCCTGAAGGAGAAGCAGATGGCACTGGTTCTTCAAACAGTGCGAGCTGTACCTGAGCATTCGATACCTGTTCCGAAACAGCTGCAGGCTCTTCCTGTACCTGCACGCTTTCGATCGGTTCTGGTGGAATGGCAGCTGGTGTCGTACTGGCGGTTGACGGCAGTACCATCCCTTCATAACTGCTCAACAGCTCATTCGCTCGCTCGATGATTCGCTCTGGCAGACCGGCGACTTGCGCACAGTAGATGCCATAGCTTTTATCTGCTGGACCGCTAATTAATTTACGCAAGAAAATAACCGTATCATCCACTTCATCAACTGCCATATGGAAGTTACGCAGGTGCGGCAGCGTCAATTCAAGATGCGACAGCTCATGATAATGCGTGGATACAAGCGTTTTACAGCCCACTACGTCATGCAAATATTCAATCACCGCCTGCGCAATCGACATCCCTTCCGATGTGGACGTACCACGGCCTAATTCGTCAATGATCACAAGACTGTGTGCATTCGCATTCGTAAGCGTTACTTCAATCTCTTTCATCTCAACCATAAACGTACTCTGCCCGCCTACGAGATCATCCGCTGCCCCGATCCGGGTGAAAATCCGATCTACAGGGGCAAGCGTAGCAAACTCTGCTGGTACGTAACTACCGAGCTGCGCCATAATGACAATCAGGGCCACCTGACGCATATATGTACTTTTCCCCGCCATATTCGGCCCGGTAATCAGCAGCATCGCTTGCTCATTCGTAAGTTTCGTATCATTCGGTACGAACGGCTCACCACGCAGTACCGCTTCCACAACCGGGTGTCTGCCTTCGGTAATCATCATCTGGCCGTCGGCTATGATTTGTGGCTTCACGTAGCGATTTTCCTGGGCAACAGCAGCTAGCGATTGCAGTACATCAACCGTTGCGACCTGCTGAGCCAGCGCCTGCAGCCGCTTCACTTCTCGCGCTACCGCCTCGCGAATCTCGACAAACAACTCATATTCAAGACCTGTTCGCTTCTCCTCCGCTTCAAGAATAAGCGCTTCTTTCTCTTTTAATTCTGGTGTAATGAAGCGCTCCGCATTGGCAAGCGTCTGCTTTCGCTCGTACCGTCCCGGTGGCAATGCGCCAAGATTCGCTTTTGTCACTTCTATATAATAGCCGAACACTTTGTTATAGCCGACTTTTAAAGAACGAATGCCTGTAATTTGACGCTCTTGCTGCTCAAGACCTGCAATCCACTGCTTTCCTTCCCGACTTGCATTACGCAGCTTGTCCAAATATTCATGATAGCCTTCTTTAATGAGGCCACCATCTTTTAAAGCAAGCGGCGGATCATCCGTAATGCCCTCCTCGATAATCTCCACCACATCCAGGCAGGCATCCATGCCATCCGCAAGTTCACGCAGCACATCTGCGCCGGGGGCAAGTTCGGCCAGTGCCTGCTTCAAAGCTGGAATGGTCGCAAGCGATGTTTTCAACTGCACAAGATCACGCGCACTCGCCGTTCCGTACGCAATCCGCCCGGCGAGACGCTCCAGATCGTATACATCCCCAAGCAGCGTCCGCAGCTCATCCCGTACCATCCAGCCATCGATTAACTGTTCAACCGCACGCTGACGCCGCTCAATCTGTGCGACTCCAAGCAGCGGCTTATCAATCCAGCGCCGCAACAGCCGTCCACCCATCGCGGTTACGGTCTGATCAAGCAGCCAGAGCAGTGATCCTTTTTTCGTTTTGTCACGAATCGTCTCCACCAGCTCCAGATTACGGCGGGTAAACGGATCGAGTACCATATATTCGTTTGCTTCATATAGTTGTATCCGATGCAGGTGTGCCAGTGAACGCTTCTGCGTTTCTTCAAGGTAAGCAAGAAGCCCGCGCACCGCAACAAGCATCGATCCCGTACAAGACCGCTCCCCTGCAATATCACTAAATAGTCCACTTAGCGCATCCTGCGGCCGATCGATATCATCCAGATTTGGCGAACGGCGTGTTACGACTACCTGGTAAGGAGCAAGCCGCTCTGCTAGCTCCTCTTCGTCTGTATTTGATGTGAGCAGGACGATTTCCGACGGGCTATACTGTGTCATTTCGTCCAGCATACCTGTAACGCCCCGTACTTCTGTTGTATAGAACTCCCCGGTAGAGATATCACAGGCCGCAAGTCCAAGCAAGCCGTCTGCTTCATACACACTAAGCAAGTAGTTGTTTTCCTTCTCCCCGAGCAGCTTGCCTTCCATAACGGTACCTGGTGTAATAATACGGGTTACTTCTCGACGAACAACGCCTTTTGTTTGCTTCGGATCTTCCACCTGCTCACAAATCGCGACCTTATAGCCTTTCTCGATCAACTGTGCAATGTAGGCATCCGCAGAATGATGCGGCACACCGCACATCGGAATCCGCTCATCCGTACCACCTGCACGACCTGTGAGCGTAATCTCCAACTCTTTAGACGCTCGTATCGCATCTTCAAAAAACAGTTCATAAAAATCGCCCAACCGAAAAAATAGGAATGCATCCTGGTGGCGGGCTTTTATCGTTAAATACTGCTGCATCATCGGCGTATGTGTCATCCGTTTTCTCTCTCCTGTACCGCAAAAATCTACTAATCGGCTCTATTATAGCATACTGGGCTCATGCGTTCGATTCACGATCATGTCGGGCTGGAACGGTGGGAGTTTCCAGGCCATCCGAATGTCCACATGCTCTTCCCACACCGCGCGCAGCGCTACTAACTCCCGAAATGGGGCAATATATGCTTCATACTCTTTGTATTCAGGAAGAGACTCAAGATCTTCCCACAGTTCTGCCACATACGGCAATAGCACATCCTGCTGACCGGTATAAAAAGCATGATGCAGCTCTGGAATTAAAAATAGTCCTCGTACTGGAAGCTTACGATACACGCGCGCTATAAGATGAGCCAGTGCCAGCACACCGCGCGTAATACGCGGTGAGACAATAAAGCTCGGCAAAGTCCGATACTCAAATCCACCGTGGAACTGGGGACGCATATCACCAAGCTGCCCATATTTCGGGCGCCGTGCCCGTGACGCTTCATTCTCCAGAAGTAATAAAGGCAGAGCCACATACGTATCGAGCGCTCGCAACAGTCTAGCATTACAAGGAATTTCGCTAAAATGAATATGTCCACCAATCGGATATCCCCGAAGTGGCATTCCTCCGGCCTCCCAAGCTAGATTAGACGGGCCGATCAATTGAATGCCCCGACACATAGCGCGGTATACGTTACGAAACAATCCCCGCGGTGTGTCCGCAGGCGCAGGTCGCAGCTCAGCGATGGGAAACTGTCGTCGTGTAATATCCCCACGCCACCACACTCGGTCACAGCCAACAATGCCATCTCTCGGAAAATAATGCGAAGCCATTACCATTTTTCCACCCGGAGTACGCAGTACGAATTCAATATCAGCTCCAATCATCACCGTACGTGTATATGATTGCTCATAGCCTGCTATAAATGTCTCAACTGCACACTGGAACTTCCGATTGATTTCTCCTATCTTCGGAAATGTTGGCCTAACCGCAAGCACCGCCGTCTGCCCTCGCGTATCTACTCCCACATATACAGCACCAAAATCGAGGCCAAGACTGTAGATACTACGCACCGCATACGAGAGCAAGCGGCGGATGGTTCGCTGCCCGGAATCCATCGTAATCTCTTGATATGACTCTTCTGTATCCATCACCCGATCATGCAACCAGAGTCGCTGACCATTCGCTTCATACAGTGCCAGCACCTCCTGCTGAAAAACAACTGCCATATAGCGGCGTATATTTGTGCTTTTCGCTGTTAATCCGCGTACTGTATGTACAGTCGGAATCCCTGCCTCTGCAAGTACTCCAGGCCAGATATCTCGATCAGTCGCATTTTCGATTGCTTCGCTTCCATTTAACACAATTGTGCGCGATTCTTTGCACGACAGACCACACTCTCCCCACTGCACCGTTACAGCAGGCCAGGGTGCAGGCACGTATGTTCCAGATGACCATGAGAAATTGGATGCAAACAAGGCCGCTTCTTTTTTATCCTGATGCAGCAGGAAACATGTCATGTACGATACTTCCTTTCGGGAAAGGTTCAACACTTTTATCTAGGAAAAGAAAAAGGGAGGACGCTCCTCCCATGTTAGCTGCGGTGTATGTGCCGGTTAATCCAGGAATGTATCAGGATCAAGGTCAGCGAAGTCATCCATGTCTTCGAATTCGTCCGTATACATCTCATCTTTTTCGTCGTCTCCGCATGAGTCACAGATAACGATACACAGCTTTGTTTCTCCGACGATTTCAACGGCGTATTCACGCTCAACAGATAAGACGATTACCCCGTTGCTTGCTACTCGCGCTTCCACACAGTTTGGTTCCTGCGTGACACGCGCCGTTACTTCAATCTCCCCACGGCAGTTACCGTCATAGTAGGAAAGCGGTACGACCTCAACAAACTTGATCGTTTCTTTCAACACCGTCGTCTCTCTGAAGAGAGGTTAATTGTAGATAACCACTTATAAAAATAAATTCTCTCCATCTTTTTTCTTTTGTCCCAATGTTTCTTCTTCAAAACTGTATTCATTTATCACTTTTATAATGGAAACAAAGTCTTCTTTAGGTTGGACAATAGTAGCTAGTTCTTTTCGAAGTTTTATAATATTAGATGGAGTAATAGGACCACGAAATACTGAATTCTGATGATGAAACAAGTACTTCTTACATATCTTGAAAACTTTATGTACACGAAGTTCGTTCACGTCATAAAATAGAAAAATATAGTTATAGTTCAACTTCTTTTCAGCCATCATTTCAACTCCTTAACACTGAATGGAACGAAGGGCTTATTCTCTACAATCAATTTGATTAATTTATACGCATCCAGTTTAATGGCTGTTTTATAACTTACTTTTCGTTTAAGTACAGGGTGCTGGAATACGCTATTAAACCGTTCTTCCAATGACGACAAAAAAATCTCCTTGCCCTGTTTATTCAGAAGACAATAATTTAACTTCCGCTCAAAATGCTTCTCAACCTGTAACTTCCTGTTATTCACATTCTCAAAAATCGTCCGAAATACTATAATCGGTTTAAATACTTCACATAAATCTAGACTTAACGAAAAACGACTTTCAGATGGCTCATGCAGAAAGCTAATCGTTTGATTTAAATGGGTCTGGTAAATCTGCGAAACCGTCTTAGAATATAGGATTGAGTTTCCAAGAGACACAAGAGCATTCATAGGGTTATCAGGTGGACGCCTTACTCGTTTATTCATAACAAAATCAGCTGGTAAAAAGCTTGAAAAAGAAGTATAAAACTTGCGCCAGATTTCTCCTTCTATGAACAATACCTGCTTACTATCAAGGTCTTTTGCCAAATATACAGGCACATCTTTGCGAAGCCAATCCAAAAAAGGTTTAAGATCTTTACGATCATGCTTGTAATAGTGATACAACACTTGATGGATATTCCCAGCTATTCCCTGGACAATTGCCTTGGCAATATCCATGCGTTTGTTCATATAAGCTTGTGCCTGCATAACAGTTAGCTTTCCACTTACAAGCTGTTCCTTCGGATAAAACGTTCCGCAATATTGATGATGATAATCAAAGAAATGCACAGTTACTCCAGCTTTCGAAAGAAACTGAAACAGCTTTGTATTTAAACTCACTTCATTCAAACAGTAAATTTCTTTTATACCCTCAATCGGAATGTACGTATTTCCCTTATCATTTCGAAACACTAACGAATGATCTTTCCTCTTTAACTCCCCCATGCTCATCAAGTACTTAGTTGACCGCCCCATCATTTCACTTCCTTCCACTCAAATATAGCAATAATCATAATAAGCACAACGCTTACACTTCTTATCCAAAATTGCCGGAGAAGGTGTAGCCGAAGAACAATAATCGATAATCTCCTGCTCTAACTCCTGCAACCTTTTTTCTATATCTTCTGTTAGATCCACATAAATAATTGTTTTCTCCTGCTTATTCTTTTCATCGAATTGAATTTTTCCTTTTCGCTCAATCCCTTTATCCTTTAGTATCTTGAGATAAAAAAGTGTCTGCCACTTTGCAGCTTCAATATTAGCGTCAGATTTTTTATGTTCAATCAAATAATCTGGTGTTAATTTGTCAATTTTGATGCTTTCAATTGCAATTTCACTATTTTTGTTTCCCTCTGCCCGTAATTCGTGAAGAATTTTTCCAATACGAACATCTTCACTGTTATCTTCGAGGTTGATTTTGTTGGCATGAAGCCAGCATTGTCGTTTGCAATGAAAATAATAATTAACTAATGTACCTGTAACTTTCATGAAAACAATCCACCTGCTTCTTTTTCGTACAGCTCATGATCAAATTTTTTAATCCCTGTAACTTTGTCTTCATACATGTAAACGGCCCCTTGCTCAATAAAAAACAAATCCCCTATCTGCTCATCATATCGCTTTGGACGTTTATCATACCGATGGCTCGAATCAATATAAGAATATGTGAAGAAACTCATTTTCTCACGGACAGCAGAAAGCCTCACCTGCCTCTCTGCATACTCCATTGAATCAGCAGTAAGCAACTCCTTATACTGCTGCCATACCATTTCACCAGCTAATTCAGTTCCATCTTCAAATCGAATGACATGCGAAACGAATAACGTAAAAGAGCGATCTTCAATAAGCTCCATATGTTTCGCTACGCGCTTAAAATCAAGTCTTTGAACTTTTTCCGTAAAAATAGCTGCATTTTGTTTGTTTTTCTCCTTCTTTTGTTCCAGAAGCCGGGTAAAACACATCTCATAAAAATCCTTAAAGCGCTTATTAACTAAATATTCTTTGAAATCAGGATGAAGTAGATCATATTCTAGACGCCAATCATTCCGGTAAATCTGTGAAGCGCCGTCAAGATTAAAAAAATAGGCTCGACAATCGGAACGCAAGCATGATCGATTGATCCGCCCCAAGAACTGTTCCTCACTATCAAGTAGAGAAATATCCTTAAAGCCTACATCCATATCGATGTCAACTCCAGCTTCAATTACCTGGGTTGTAATAACAAGCACATCTTTAACCTTAAGCATCTTATTTTCATCTACCGCACCAAGTTCATCAAGAATTTTGCGGCGAAAATAACTACTATCATCCCCGGTAATTTCAATGATTCGTCCCTCGTATCTCTCAGATGCCAAACGATAAAATTCTCGGGCTGTTTTCTTTTTAATAAACTCAATGAGAATACGACTAGGTCCACGCTCTTCCCGAACTTTCTCAATATCCAACAGCAACTCATCAAGTGTATACTCAGTTTTATTCAATAATGAAAAATGTAGATGGACACGTCCTTTAAAAAGAGGATGTTGAAAATATATCTCAGGATCTTTTACTAATTCTACCTGCTTGGTCGGCTCTTGAAGCAACTGATCTAATTTCGGAAGCGTTGCAGACATAATAATAATCTTCATATTCATCCACTCGCTGAAACATTGTAAGAAACGAATAATTTCAACCCATCGATCATTCCGATAACTCTGTACCTCATCAATAATAATTACACTATTGCACAAGTGGGCAAAAGCCAGATTAGATTCTCTACCGGTTCCAAATAAATAATGAAAAAAATTCACATGTGAAGTAATCGTAACTGGATACTGTAGCATCTGCCGATTCAGCAACTCTTCGCGATAATTAATTGTAGATTCTGCATCCTTTTCTTCCTTCTCTGTCACAATAGGGGTAACAGAATTCACAACAGATATACGGTAACTATTTCGAACCTCTTCGTCCTCGAATGCCCTCTGCAATGTTTGATTGGTCTGTTCAATTAATGTATTAAAAGGAAATACATACACAATCTTATTCAACTTCTCATGGTGATTAAGCAGTTGAAGTGCCAGATTTATGGACATATTCGTTTTGCCACTACCAGTCGGAGCTTCGAGATAGTATATTTGTTTATCAAGATTCTGCAAAAGCCGTTCTTCTGCCTCTAAAAAAATGTCCGAGCGCAGCTTGTTAATGGCACTATCCGCAAACACATTTTTATCTTTTTTATACGCTTCAATCCCTTGATAAATTTTCGTGTTCCGATAAGCCGTATATAATTTTTCCTTATCTGCTTCCTTTACGTATTTCCATTCAGGAGCTTGATCTTCGTTCTCATATGTATATGTTGCATAAAAATCTGCAGCAACGAGAGCTGAATACAAAAGCCTTGCTAGTATATAAAAGGAATATGCTTCATGACCATCTTCATAACGATATGTCTGTTCACTAAAAATGATCAAATTCAGCTCGTTTCGTACACGCTCACTTTCCTCATAATACTTTACATAGCCAGGAAATCCTCTTACTCTTTTTTGAAGACGCTCTAACTTGTTCTGAAAATCCGCTTCAGATAAATCCTCCAAGTACGTATGATGCCGAGAGATCACATATGCAAACGTATAAAGAACATGCCGTAAAAACCCCCGAACCCCATCTTCTTTAACCACTTCTACCGCTAGTGAAAAAATATCAACATACAAAAGTGCCGATAAAAGAGCGTGATGAGAGTCATTTAACTCCTCCTGGTCTGTATGCTGTATTGTTCGATTTCGCATCTTTACTTTTTGAAAAACCGGATTAACTTTTCCGATATCATGCATGTAAACAGCCTGCTTAAACATCGTAATAATTAATTGGTGACTAGCTTCGTCCAGTTTTTCTCCATCAAAAGTAAGAGCAGAAACAATGGATTGAAGTGCTTCTTCTACCCCATTTTCTTGCAACAGCTTATCAAAAAAGAACTGCGTTAAATCAGAATGTTGCTCCAGCGTTTCGTTTTCTTGCTTACCAACATGGGCCCAGATGTGATCACTTTCTCGTATATATTCAGCAATGGATATCATGATAATCCCCCTATCAAAAAAGAAGGGGGCATCCCCTTCCTTATAAAAAGTATAAAAATCGACCTTCTCCGGTATAGATTGGTGCATCCTCTTCTAAACTTGCCAACTTACGGTTCGTAAATCCAACTTCTTTATACTCATATGAATTTAACTGTGTATCCAAAGCTACAGGAATCTGTTCTTTATAGGAATGAAAACTTGCACTTCCATCCGTTGTGCCGCCTCTCTTCTGATACGTAACATGTTCCGTATAAAATAATGAATCAATCCGCTCTGTACGCTCCTGCCATTCAAGCGCAAGCATTCGAATTGAAGAAAGTGAAGCCGGATGATCATTCTTTCCAAGGTACGGCAAGTAGACACTTTCTCCTGCTTCTAGCATTGCAGCCAGACGCGAAAAAATCTCTGTGCCATTATCCAGCACATAAACTGTCCAGTGTGGATTTTCAATCCATTGTTCGCGAACAACAAGATTGTTTCCTTCTTCCTGACTTGCATAACCTACTGAGTTATTAAAAATCTGGATTTTTTTCGCAAAATATCCACGATCCCCATGCGGTACAATGCTTACAGGTAGATCACGAAGCAAACGATAAAATTCCGGGTACAAATTCTTTTCGTTTTTGCCATTAAGCTGAATATCTCGATATTGGGTTGCGTATCCACCCAGACCAAGGATAGCTCCTAGCAAACCATACAACGCTATTTTATGAATATGACTATATGTAAAGTATGCATTTGCGTTCACATCAGGCTTCTTAAAAAATGCTGTTTTTCCGGTGAGTTCAAAAGCGATTGCTTTCATTGATTCACATCCTGCTATTCAACTTTTGTACGAGTAAAAATATTTTTTCTAGTCCATCCTTCTTTAGATAGAAACCCTGCTGTCGTATAAATATCTGTCGTGTACGGATTATAAAATACTTCTACCGTCTCGATTCGATCAGCTGCTGCAGACAGTACTTCTTCTACCCGTGTAATATCAATCAGATTTCTTTCATCTTTTCGAAAATCAATATACGTATCCAGATGTGGCAAGTACAGATTTTCCCCTTCTTTGCACGTCACAAATAGCGCAAACTCATTCTCACAACCAGCCTTGCTATTTGTATTTAATGCGGTGGCCCCAACAAGTGCCGCTTCCTTAAATTTTAAATAAGCTTCTTCTGTATACCCTTCAAAATCAGGAAGCAATCGAGTAAACTCATCATAATGATTAGGATTGACAGAGAAAGGATAAAAATAATGTGCTTCATTACTTACAACTTTCTTTCCAAGGCTTGAGGCATCCGCTTCTTCTTTAGCAGAATTACGAAACGGTGATAAAATATCTTGTACCTCTACAAGAGAATCCTCATATTTATTAAATCCCTGACCAATTTGCACAATACCCGTCAACCCGATGTTTTGCTTTTTAACTGCAAAAGTAGCGCCAAAATTCAGAACATCAATTGTAGAAAAAAGATTCCCTAGCACTTCTTGTGATGAGGTCTTATCAGAGATCTCTGTATCAAATAATTCGTTATATCGCTCTGCCAATTCTTTTGGCTGAATTTTGTTTTTTTCAGCTCCTTTTTGATTTAATATGTATGATTTAAAATACAGCACTTTCTCTCCCTGCGATACCCAAAGACGCTTCATGCTATATTTCAAAGCTTTGTCACTTCCAAAAATGGTTCCATCACTGCATGTCTTAGGCCGTCCCGTAAAGTCTGCATTCCAATTTGCCATCCGGCTCGCAATACCAATTACCCCATACACTCGCTTATTCATCTTTGCCATTCTGCTTATCCCCTCTATTCCTGTTTTTGCAACAACATATTTTGCGCCAGCAGCCCCGCCAGCAGCATATCCCGATTCACTCCCTTGATATTCCCTTCAGCTGTATATCCCATTATCATTGACATTGCATTTTTAAAGCGCAGGCTTCCCATAGAAATAGCATGATTATACACAGTAAAAAGCTCATCCAACCTTCTTTTAAGTTGCTGTCCTGTTTTCGCCTGGAGAATAGGCTCACAAAGACCAAATGTTTTTTTACTTGTTTGTGATTGAATAAGCAAATAATAGGCAAGTTGTCCAGCTAAGAAATAAAACTCTTCATCACTCTCACATACGACCTGCTCTTTAGCAAATAGCTTATGCTGTAGAGCGGAAACAGTAGACTCAATATAGTCTGCCACCTGATAACCCCTTTCTATATCTAAATATTGCAATAATGAAAGACGCAAATTATATGCATCGGCTATCTGTTTCAAGTATAATCCCTTTGCAGTCTTGGCAATCTGCTCTTCAATTAATTGTCTCGTTACTTTGTCAATTAGCGGACGAATGGTAATGTTCGTACCTTTATACAGAAAATCGTACCAAGCTTGTCTGCTCATTAAAAATAAGGAGAGCATCCCAGCGGTAAAAACATTTGTTTTTATATCAGGATCAGCATGTAAAAATGAATCCTTCATTCTACCCGCAAAAAACAATGACCCAATAAGCCCATGAAGCTGTCCCGGTTTTGTTACATCCGAATACCGTTTAATAAGCCTCTGCCCATTTTCCTCTTCTGTAATCTTAAGCACATTCTTATAGGTAAACTTGATTATATCCGGCATACGAAACGGAACATTCTCAAAAAATTCAATACTTCCCCCGGAATCCAACCGAATGTGATACCGTGATGGAAGCTGTACCTTTGATTTTTCCAGCGAAAAAGCCCCTTCATAGGGAATTTGATGCTCACGAAACTTCCCCTGACTCTCCAACCATTTATATAAGTCTTTAGTAGCCAGTGCATCTTCAAGCTGCACTCGAATCGGGACTGCTGTCTGCATTGTTTTCAGCTCTAGATATGGTTTTTTTGCATTCATGCTAATATCATAAGCTGGCAACCCTACTATATTTTCATTTTTTAGCTCATTAAACTTATTATCATTAAAAATTTTCGGCAGGATATATACAAGGTATTCACTTTGATACACACTTTCTTCTGCTTCGAAAAAAACTTTTACATATGTAGAAAAAGGAACTTCTTTTTTATACGACTCAAGAAAGGTAAGAAACTCAGAGAGATACACTTCCCAAAAGTTGTATGCTTGTCTGCTGATTGCGGCACGGAGTTCTGAATCAATATACTGCATAACGTCAGAATACCGTTCTTGAAAAAATTGATCTCTGTTTTGTAAAATTTGCTTTTTACTCAGCTCTTTTTTTGAATTTATCGGATACATATTGAGGAGCTTCTCACTGGCTTGTTCTAAAAGCTGATAGAAGTTTTGAAGATGTAAAAGTAATTGTGAGGTAGAGAACCCCTTTTTGTCTCCAATCAAGAGATCCACTTTCATGAAAAAAGTTAATGCATTTGTACTATGAATCTTTTTTGCCGGAAGATCAACAGCTTTATTCATACTGTCATTTAACACACTACTGTAGTAATCTCTAGTTTTAAACCATTGCAAAAGCTCCTTATTAGCAACAGCTGTATCCTGCTTACGATGAATAATAAGCGAACGGTCAGAAATTTCAGCTATATTTTCTTGTAATGTTTTATCCAGAGCAAATTTAATGTAGATTCCTTCTTTTAGCTCGTAATTATCCATCACAATTTCAGGATGCTGGCTTACTTCTCTTTTAAATTGCTGGACGAGATCCTGAAGCATACACCATCGCTCCTCTCATATGTATGTAGCCAGACAAAATCCCCCACCTACTGCAGAATTTTTTTCTGCAAGCCCGCTTCCCATACTAATAAAAGCAAGCTTTTGTGATTGCTGATCATCCTGAATTGTTATTTTCGCTTTGTTCCCAAGTAATTTTATTCCTTTATACGAAATAGCAATCGGACGCTGATTCAAGATTTCAATTCGCTGAATAAAAGAATGAGTAAATCGCTCTTCTCCAAACAGATTCTTATATTTCTTTTCGGCATTAGCTTGTAACCGTTCTTCTAATGTTGTCCAATCGTGCTCAACGAACCATGGTGCTCCTTTAACTGTTATGAAAAAAGGAGTAACTGTATATAATTCTTGAATGGGGCGTTGTGGCATACGGGTGATTTCCGCAGCTAAAAGTTGAAAATTATCATCGTTTACTTTTTTAAGCAAATGCTTTACCTTTGATAAAAAACCTTGTTTTAGACTACGAATCTTGTATATGTATACTTTCCCTTCTTTATAAACACCATCTTTCTCAAAAGGATATAAATTATCAAAAACATAGTGTTTGTATTGGTTTTGTTCATGAAATACTTTTAAGTTTTCATCGAGATAAAGAGCAGCATTAATCCATTGACCAATTTTTTCACTGCTAAAACTAAAATGAATATTTTTTCGTAAAAACACTGTTACCGTAAGCTGTTCAAAGACCATCTAACCCCCCCTTATATAAAAATGTTTTTATCATTTTTATATGTTTTACCATAAAAAGAACTCATTGAAACTATTTGCGTAATTACAAATAAGCAAAATAAGATAAATACACCATGTGTTGCTGTTCGAGTAGGAGTATATGTGAGGTTCGCCTAGAGTTGAAGATAATTTAAATACACTATGTGTTGCTATTCGAGTTTTTCCGCTTGTTTAGAACCTAACTTCGCATGAGCCATTTAAATACACCATGTGTTGCTGTTCGAGACGCCTGGCAGTTAAAACAGACACCAATCCATTTGGATTTAAATACACCATGTGTTGCTGTTCGAGCTAGCTAAAAAGAAAATGGAGACTGGCGGCCAGAATTTAAATACACCATGTGTTGCTGTTCGAGGCTGCTTGTAAAGTTTGTAGCCCATTGACCGTCATAGATTTAAATACACCATGTGTTGCTGTTCGAGGGTAACTTCTAACGTCATTCCGTCATCCTGATACCTATTTAAATACACCATGTGTTGCTGTTCGAGGATGGCTAACGCATTGCTGCTTTTGCAGGAAATCGAATTTAAATACACCATGTGTTGCTGTTCGAGCTTAAAATCGCCGCCCCAGGTAAAGCCATACTTCTATTTAAATACACCATGTGTTGCTGTTCGAGCAAAGCACGGGTAGGATTGTATGCTGTACAAGAATATTTAAATACACCATGTGTTGCTGTTCGAGGGGAAAAGGAGCGCTCCAGACAACGATCATAATTGGATTTAAATACACCATGTGTTGCTGTTCGAGATTAGGTTTGGTGTGTAGTAGAGATATGTACCACATATTTAAATACACCATGTGTTGCTGTTCGAGCTTAGAAACTAATAGAATACAAGGTTACCATAAGGAATTTAAATACACCATGTGTTGCTGTTCGAGGCACAGGCAGTCCAGGAATATTCCCCTCGTTAGTTAATTTAAATACACCATGTGTTGCTGTTCGAGCCTGTTCCAGGCGAGCAGCATAAGTTGCTCGATGGGATTTAAATACACCATGTGTTGCTGTTCGAGGCATTAAAGCAAACTGCAACCCCCCTTTTTACTACATTTAAATACACCATGTGTTGCTGTTCGAGAATACATACATACGTTTTACCCCTTAATTCTTTTTACATTTAAATACACCATGTGTTGCTGTTCGAGTTTCGCTTCTTCAAGCGATCTTCGTTGAGAAGCTATTTAAATACACCATGTGTTGCTGTTCGAGAGAAACGGAAGTCGTGGAATTTATCACGATCATGCTATTTAAATACACCATGTGTTGCTGTTCGAGTCAGGAATGCTAGTGGAATAGCCGTTGCAAACGCAAATTTAAATACACCATGTGTTGCTGTTCGAGCCAACCCATTTTCGATTTCACTGATCTTTCTCTGTGATTTAAATACACCATGTGTTGCTGTTCGAGGTGAAAGCTTTGCTCGCCTTCAACAAGAGGCACATTATTTAAATACACCATGTGTTGCTGTTCGAGTTCGTGCAGCCGATGACCTCCCTGCAGCTAGGGTGTATTTAAATACACCATGTGTTGCTGTTCGAGTGCTTCGTATCGTCTTCATTTCGTTACTCCTCCCAGATTTAAATACACCATGTGTTGCTGTTCGAGGAAGCAATACAAGACCCGGAACCGACACGGCAACCATTTAAATACACCATGTGTTGCTGTTCGAGGAAGGTTTGTGTTGCCATACGTCGCCCGACTGCGAATTTAAATACACCATGTGTTGCTGTTCGAGGACCGGCACGGACAGCAACCGTTGTTGTCATCCCATTTAAATACACCATGTGTTGCTGTTCGAGTTTGTCCAGGATATATTTTATTTGGATTTTTACCGAATTTAAATACACCATGTGTTGCTGTTCGAGCGTCCCTGATACATAACTCGTAATATCACCAACACTATTTAAATACACCATGTGTTGCTGTTCGAGGCAGAAGTAGCTGCAGCTTCAGAAGTCGAGTTCTAATTTAAATACACCATGTGTTGCTGTTCGAGCGGCATGTTAGAAACAGATGATGATGTTCTTTCAGCATTTAAATACACCATGTGTTGCTGTTCGAGAAAATTAATTAAGTGCATAAAGTGGTTGAATTGCTAATTTAAATACACCATGTGTTGCTGTTCGAGTGATGAGCGCACGGTTCGTCGTTCTCTGGATCGTCTATTTAAATACACCATGTGTTGCTGTTCGAGATAGTCCTTAAAAAGAAAGTCTACCCCTTCTCTGGATTTAAATACACCATGTGTTGCTGTTCGAGCATGTACAGAGTTTGATTAGCCTAGGTCCTGGTTATTTAAATACACCATGTGTTGCTGTTCGAGAAAGTAGATAAAGCGAGCAAATTGAGTAATTTTAATTTAAATACACCATGTGTTGCTGTTCGAGCCTATATAAATCAAGCTTTCTAAAAAATAATCTATCCTTAAACCCTAGAAAAATCAACACGTTTATCTATTTTTACCAAGCTCAAAGTCCTGTCTTATTTTTATAAAGAAAACTACCGATGAACATTTGAAACAACAGGCAAAACAGCAAAGTCGACTGAAAGAGAGGTTGGTAAAAAAGGGCTATTCCATGCTTTACACATGGGATAGCCCTTTTCTGAAAGTGATCGTTTAGTTTTTGAACCAGCCTACTGGCTCTACTTGCATGTTAATGTTAATCTGCTTCACTTCTGTAAACTCTTCAAGGCCAAACGTTCCGAGTCCACGACCGATGCCGCTCTGCTTGTAACCGCCCCATGGTGCTTCATTGTATGTCGGGTGGTAGCTGTTAATCCATGTAATACCGGAGCGCAGCTTCTTAATTACGCGCATTGCTTTTGCTCCATCCAGTGTGAACACGCCGCCTGCAAGACCGTATACTGTTCCGTTCGCCAGTTCAATTGCTTCCGCTTCATCTTTGAACTTCTGCACCGCAAGCACAGGTCCGAAAATCTCTTCCTGTACAATACGCATGTTCGGTTTTGTATCCACGAAGATCGTCGGCTCAACAAAGTATCCGTTTTCAAGACCATTCTCCATAATGCGATTTCCACCGCATACGAGACGCGCCCCTTCCTGTTTGCCGATCTCGATATAACCGAGTACTTTTTCCATATGCGCTTTGCTAACAAGCGGTCCCATTTCTGTGTCAGGATGGTCGCCAGCGCCTACTGTAATCTGCTTCGCACGCTCAACAAGACGCTCTACGAATTTGTCATGAATGCTTTCTTCTAGTAACAGACGGGAACCTGCGGAACATACTTGTCCCTGGTTGCAGAAAATACCGAACAGCGCATAATCTACCGCTGTCTCGAAGTCTGCATCTGCAAATACGATATTCGGAGATTTACCGCCGAGTTCAAGCGAGATTTTCTTGATATTTCCTGCAGCCGCTTTCATGATGCTGCGGCCTGTTGCTGTACCGCCTGTAAATGACACTTTATCAACAAGATGGCTCTCGGCCAGCTCATTCCCAACTGTCGGGCCTGCACCCATTACCATGTTAATTACACCGTGTGGAATGCCCACTTCTTCAATAATTTCAAACAGCTTAATCGCTGTAACCGGCGTTACTTCAGATGGCTTAAATACAACCGTATTACCCGCTGCAAGAGCCGGAGCAATTTTCCATACACCCATGAGGAGCGGGAAGTTCCACGGTACGATCAATGCACATACACCAACGGCTTCACGTACAACCATTGCCTGCATTGGGTCTGCTACATGGTATGTTTGTCCATCCGGTTTTGTTGCCAGACCTGCATAGTAGCGGAAGCAAGCCGCCGCATCTGCGACATCGAATTCTGCTTCACGAAGCGGTTTGCCGTTATCAAGTGTTTCTAAGCGGGCAATTTCTGCCGCATATTCTTCAAGCTTATCTGCAATCGCGAACAAATAGCTAGCTCGCTGTACAGCTGGCATCTCCGACCAGCTACCTTCATCAAATGTACGACGTGCCACTTCAATCGCGCGGCGTGCATCTTCAACGTTTCCTTCTGCTGCTTTTGCAATGACTTGACCGTTGGCTGGACTCACAATGTCACGTGTTTCTCCACTTTGTGCATCTACCCATTTCCCATCTACATACATTTTCAGATCAAGCACTTGTGTTACTGTTGACATCTCGATTCCTCCTCAATGTTTATTTACTTCAAGTTCAGATTATCTGCGTTACCCCTTCAGCCAACAAGTTGGGCTATTATGGCAACTTAATAGGAATCCTGCTATTCTACAATTTTAAAATATTGCAACTATTATGCCAACAAAAAACTAGCATATATGGCAGATTCATTCATTCATTTGTGATTTTTATATACCCAGTTTTGCATACAGAATGCAAAACTGGGTATAGCGCTAGCTTATTCGTGTATATGATGAAAATGAAAATACAGAGTGGATACGTTGTTTCGATCGTACACTTCCACCCTTTTTACAAGCCGCTGAAACAGTGCTCGCAGTATGCGATGATTTTCTGGCATTTCGAATACTCGTCGGGCCTTCAGTATCTCTTCAAGCGTATAGACCTGATTTTCCGTCTGTCCAGTATGCCTCATCTGCTCCTGTATTGTCTTCATTTGCTGCGCTGCCGCATCCATTCGCACTTTAAGTCCAGCAAGAAAATCACGCAGCTCATCTGGTTCGAGCAGGTCACTTGCAGCTGCGATGTTCCGCTGTTTTTTCAACAGCTTCTTCCTTTCTTCTTCAAACGCTGCGTATTTATGGGCGAGTTCCCCGCTATTGGCCTTCACACGGGAGTGTATCGGATGTAAGGCCTGAGCCTGAGCCAGTTCGTTGATCAACAGACGAAATACCGCTTGCTCGAGCTCTTCTGCCGGAATCGGTTCATGTACACAGGCTGCACTTCCATATTTATGATTTTGACCACATTTGTAATAGCGATACCGATACGTTTTCTGGCCTGACTTCGTTGATTGAATCGTTACCATGCCCGCACCACACCGCGCACAGTATAGAAGGCCAGCAAGCGGATACTTAACCCGATTGGACGGCCTTCCTGCTTTCGTACTACGTTCGCACAATAGTTCCTGAGTGCGATCAAACAAGCTGCGCTCCACAATCGCCGGATGTGCCTGTCGAACGATGACCGGATTGCCAGTTTCGATATATTTCCGGCTTTTTTTAATGAGATTTTGATTCTCATCATATACACGCTCAAGCTTTGTCCGCTTCACGCCGTATACAACATCTCCTGTATACACAGGATTGCTAAGCATCTTGCGAACGGTTGCCTGCTGAAATCGATTATTGCGAGCACTGCGATAACCATATGCATTCAGCCGCTCTGCAATAGCAGGCGTTCCAAGCCGCTCATGCACATACAACTGAAAGGCTAGGCGTACTGCTTCTGCCTGTACATCATCAATTACGAGATGCTGTGTATGAGGATCACGTCGATACCCAAACGGAACATGGGATGACGGCCATTTACCGGTACGTGCCTTCTCCCGGAAACCAGCAGATACGCGACTGCTAATACGCTCTGATTCGACTTCCGCCATGAAGTTGCTAATCTTGAATAACAACTTTGACTCCGGTCGCTCGGAATCATACCCATCGTGTGACTTAATTCGCACCCCGGATGCTTCGAGAATCCGAACGATTTTCAGGTTTTCCTCTTCATCCCGCCCCATCCGGGTAATCTCCTTGAACAACACAACACGGAATTTCCCTGCTCGTGCATCCTCAAGCAAGCGCTTCATTGCCGGGCGCTCCAGAATGGTCGTATAGTAACCACTGTATCCTTCATCGACATACAGTAAGTCGTCGGCTACAGCATACTCTTGCGAAAACATGCGATGCATGTAATCTTTCATCAGCGAAATCTGATGGTCAATGGAATCTCCCTGCTGATCCGTAGAAACCCGAGCATAGATCGCAACCGGTATCATCCTCTATCCCTCCCGGCTCATGCTGTACTATGATCATCAGATATATGTGTATGCATGAGTGGGTTGTACGTATTTATGTTTCCTTCTCTTGTTCCACAAAAATTCCATCTTGGTTTTCGCTGACTATTACCTCTATATCACTTCCAAATTTCTCTTCATAAAAAAGTTGAATCTGCTCTCTGAAATACACAACAATCGGCTCATCTCCATATTCCACCTGTAAAATGCGGATCATATTCATCACCCGCTAGTATATATATGAAGCCGACTGTGCACACATATCTTGTACGCCAAATCAATTGTGTGCGGACTAGAAAGTAAATCTCGCAAGCTCTTCGCGCAGCTGCCGTGAAATACGCGCCATATCCTCAGCGTTCGCCGCAATCTCCTGAACGGTTGCCGACTGTTCCTGTGCAGAGGCCACAACTTCTTGTGTAGCTGACGCCGCCTCTTCTAGAATCGAGGTAATTTCCTCAATATGCACAAGCACATTCTCTACGGTTGACTCAATCTGGTTAAATGACTGTGCCATTCCGGATGAATCTTCCTCTGCTTCTTTCATACAAACCGCCATCGCATCGAGCGCCTGCCCACCTGCATGTACAAGCGTAATTTGTTCCGTCACCGCCTGCTCGCTTGTTCGCATAGATGACACCGTGTGCTCCATCTCCAGCAGAATGTCCTGCACAAGTTCTGTGATCTGTCTAGCTGCTGCATTCGACTGCTCTGCTAACAACCGCACTTCGTCGGCTACCACAGCAAACCCGCGTCCGTGTTTCCCTGCGCGAGCCGCTTCAATTGCTGCATTCAATGCAAGCAAGTTCGTCTGACTAGCAATCCCCGTAATAGCGGTTACAATATCGCCAATTTGTGAAGAACGCTCGGTCAATCGCTCCATCGTTTCACACGCCTGCCCGACAGCATGTGAAATCGTTGGCATGTGTTCTACGGCCTGCCGAATCGCTTGCTGACCCTGTCGGGAAATATTTGCTGCCTGCTGTGTTCGATGATTGTTCTGCTCAATCTGCTTTTTCCCTGTACCAACGACATCGCGTGCCTGCTTCATCATCTGAACGATGTCACGAGCCCGTTCGTTCTGCTGTACACTTCCATCCGCTACTTCCTGAATGGTACATGCAACAGACGCAGCACTTGCTTCCGAGTACTCCGTTGCAATTGATAATCTTTCTGCATCTGCTGCTACTCCGTCCACACTCGTTTGGACATTGCGCAAAAATCCGGCCAATGTAGTCTCCATTAGTTGAAAAGCGTGCGAGAGCCTTCCCACTTCATCCTGGCTATTATCCGCTATCGTTATCTTTTGTTTCACGGGCGAAGAAAAGTCTCCCGCAGCAATTTTCTCAGCCGTTTCCGTTACGTCCTGTAATGGACGCAAACTTCGGCGGGCCAACCAGGAAAACAGCAGCGTTGACACACACACAAGCCCCACACTTGTCGGTACAAATGTCGGAATATTGTCGATGATGGCTCCCTGAACAAGATCATTCACAAAAGAAGCACTCATATCCATCTCCAATACACCAATCACCTGGCCTGTTTGATCTCGAATAGGTGCTACAGCAGGCAAATAGTCTCCATATTTTTCATCATGCACCAGATGCATACTCAGCGTCTCTCCCTTCATGACAGCCGCCACCTGTTCAGCACTAAGCGCTTCGGTCGGCTCGCCAATCGGGGAGGCAATCTTCGAGTCTTTCGGCTGTCCATCTAGCAATATGCGCACTTGATTATTTCGTACTTCTACCGTTGTGATATACAAAGCTCCAGTTTTTTCACGTAGATCATTTAATTCGCGGCGTAGTTTCCAGTAGGTCTCATCGTCAGCTGGCCGTGCAAGAAATTTCTTATACGTTTCCGTATCCATATGTGCTACCGTATTCTCAGCCATCCGGCTGCTATATTCCGCTACTGTCTGCTCCACTGCTCGATTCACGCTGCGGTACGAAAAAACCTCACTGATTCCCACTACAAAAATAATGAGTGACGCAGATAGCAGGAATAGCTTCCGTCGCAAACTCATCAACTCACCAGCCCTCCTCTTTTATGTATTTATGCACAATGCTATCCAACTCTGCATACGAGAGAAAGCCAGGCGCGCACAGCCTGGCTTTCCTCCCACTATTATTCATTCCTGAATAAACAATTCGTCTTCTGCATGAAAGGAGTCGTCATGGTAGGTCTCTACCATGATTTCGCGGCAATTTGTACACTCCGCACGGTTGCGTTCCCAGCTAACCAACTCATTCCCGCAAGAAATGCACTTATCTTCTGTCATACGTAAATACGCCTCCTTTATAGTTGTTAGGGTGTCTGCATCGCATATGTTTTATGCTTGTTTATGTATAATGCATATAGTATGCCAAAAATAAAACGGAAGCCTGCCATCTTTCTGGCAGACTTCCGCTTCTATACTATTATATACAATTAACCTACCTTCGTATCTGTGTTGTTGTTGTACGAATACCAGATGTTGAATTCATACGATCCGCTTACCTCGACAGCTTCTCCGATTTTGTTCGCCCGGTATGTGTGGTTAATCACCCAGGCTCCCAAAATCGTGACTGCTTTGTGGGATGGGGTAACGGTGTGAGTGGTTTCGGAAAACTTACGACCACGACCACAAACCGCTTTCGTAATAATTTCCCGGCACTGCACTTCTTTATTTGTACTCGACATATGGTTGTTACCTCCTCCATCCAGCATTTCCCTACATGTGTATGCAGGGCATTCATCACGGGTGCAGCCCTCTAGCGCCCACATTATGAAGCCCCAAAATCAGCGTCTTGACTGATAATCCATAAATATGCAGGGCATACGCCGTGGGTGAAAGCAGAAAGTAGGCATCGTTCGATTCCCATCTGTTTTCACCTGTAACACCACCACTTGCCGCAGTAATCCGAATGCCAATCACTCCGCTGCTGCCTTACCCATTTTTTCGACCCGCTTCACTGTACAGCGGGTCGCCGCCGGTAGAAACGATAATGTGCTCTGAAACTTTATTTGCAATTGCACCTGTTACCATCTGCAATAGTTCATTCATCTCAGCCTGTGATTGTCTGAATTCGACTACAATTGGAATCTGATCTAACTCGTCCTGCAACGCATCAATCTCCCGCTCCAGTGCCGGAATTTGCTCATCCTTGCGGTTGTGCTCAAGCGTTACAATTCGCTTCTGCTTCTGTTTAATCTCGGCAATCAGTTGTTGTACCGTTTCATTCGCATTAATTTTCTGCTCTGCCTGCTTGAAGCGTGCTACTTCTTCTGAGTTAGCAATTAACCCCGCAAGATCACGTGCCTGTTCGAGAATCGAATCATAATCAAGCATATGCTCCTTCTTCTCTTCCATCTGTCTTACACCTCTACTTTTGGAACAACTTCTCCATAAAGTGTCCATGTCTGCGGTTCTGTAATCTTCACATGAATCAACTGGCCAATTGTTTCTTTTGGTGCCGTAAAATGAACAATTTTATTCGTCCGTGTACGTCCCATAAGCACATCCGGATTGTTCTTGCTCTCACCTTCTACAAGCACTTCGACGACCTGACCGCGCAGTTTTTCATTTTGCTCGCGTCCCAGACGGTTTACTAGATTAATCAGACGTTGCAAGCGATCTTTCTTCTCCGCTTCTGATACATTGTCTTCCATATCAGCTGCCGGTGTTCCAGAACGTGGCGAATAAATAAACGTGTACGCAGAATGGAAGCCCACTTCCTCGACAAGGGACATGGTTTCCAGGAATTGTTCTTCCGTTTCACCCGGAAAACCAACAATAATATCAGTAGTCAGAACCGCATCTGGAATAGCCACTTTAATCTTCCGAACGAGTTCTAGATACTGTTCGCGCGTATACTTACGGGCCATCCGCTTGAGAACTTCCGTGCTGCCGGACTGCATTGGCAGGTGAATGTATTCCATCAAGTTCCCCTTTTTCGCCAATACTTCAATCAGATGGTCATCAAAATCACGCGGATGACTCGTTGTAAAGCGAACCCGTGGCACATCAATTTTGCGCACATCATCCATTAAGTCACCGAAGCCATATTCAATATCCGTAAAATCCTTACCGTATGCGTTGACGTTCTGTCCGAGCAGGAAAATCTCCTTATAGCCCTGACGTGCCAAGTCGCGTACTTCTGCGAGTACATCTTCTGGGCGGCGGCTGCGCTCTTTACCACGTGTATACGGTACAATACAGTACGTACAGAACTTGTCGCAGCCATACATAATGTTTACCCACGCCCGCAGTCCCTCTTTGCGCACTTTCGGCATGTTCTCAACGACGTTTCCTTCTTTGGACCACACTTCAACGACCATTTCTTTATTAAAGAATGCATCACGAAGCAGAACCGGCATACGATGGATGTTATGCGTGCCAAAAATTAAATCTACATGCGGATAGCTTTTGAGAATACGGTTCACAACCGCTTCCTCCTGTGACATACAGCCGCAGACACCGAGAATCAGCTCTGGCTTCTCTTTCTTCAATGCTTTTAAGCGACCAATCTCGCCAAATACTTTATCTTCCGCACCTTCACGCACGGCACACGTATTAAACAAGATCACGTCTGCCTCTGCTTCATCTTCTGTCTCGGTAAAGTTCATCGCCTGAAACAATCCGATAATCGTTTCAGTATCATGCTCATTTGCCTGACAGCCATACGTACGAATCAAATAGGTACGGCCTTTGCCTAGCCCTTGTAACTCCTCTGGAATCCCTTCAAACTCGTTATATTCGATGCCATTCTTCGTACGCTTCTTCGCATCTTTTAAGCTTGGTGCTGTTCCTGAAAAATATTTGCTGTAATCTTTCTCCTTCTTCGGAGCGGATTTTAAGTCCACAGAAGAAGCGGAATTATTTTTTGTTTCGTGTGTCATACTAACCTCCATAACAAATGTGATGCGTTACCTTACGATTATACATAACTGCCTTTATAAACTCAAAAGAAACCTATCCCTTTGCTAAATACGCAGTATTTTTAAACTATAAAAACCTAGCAGCAGAATGTTCCCCATCTGCTGCTAGGTTTACGATTTCTTCTCGATTTTAAGCAATTGCTCCATTGTTGCTAAAAAATCAGGGAGATGCAGCGGCTTCGTAATGTATTCCACAAACCCAGCCGCTTTTCCCCGTGCAATTTCATGTGGCATCGCATGCGCACTAATCGCTACGACAGGAATGTGTTTCGTATGTGGATCTGTCCGAAGACGACGAAGCACTTCGTACCCATTCATACTAGGTAAATGCAGGTCAAGCAAAATCACATGCGGCTCATGCACTTGCGCTAATTCTATGCCAAGTTCCGCATCTGAGGCAGAAAGCACCTCGACGTCCGGGTAGCGGCTTAGCACACGAGATATAAGCATAAGATTAGCTGGATTATCTTCAATATATAGCACCTTACGCAGTGGTAGATGTATACGGTTATGAGTTTTCAGCAGTCTAACTTCCCCGGTATTCGCATGCTGCACCGACACACTTTCACAGCGGCATAGATCAATCCAGAAGTCACTTCCCACTCCCGGTGTGCTCCGAACCTGCACATCACCATTCATCAAGCGAGCCAACTGACGAGCAATCGTTAGTCCAACTCCTGTTCCTTCAATTCCGTCCTGCTCGCCACGCTGAAATGATTCAAAAATTACGGCCTTCTGCATATCCGTAATCCCACACCCCGTATCTGATACCGTAATGCGCACCCAGTCCGACTGTGGCTCTTCAACGCTCACCGTAATTAAGCCACCGTCCTGATTGTACTTCACCGCATTTGACAATAAATTCAGTAAAATTTGCTTCAGTCGAATCCGGTCCGCCATCACAACAGCCAACCCGGGTGAAAGTTCGTAACGAATCGTACACGTAATGCTTCGCCGATCAGCGAGCGGCGCAATCAGCGCCGTGCACTCCTGCAGAAGAGAATGAACATCTACAGGCTCAAGCGTGATCGATGTTTTACCGGCTTCAATCCGTGCCAAATCCAGTACATCATCAATTAAATCAAGCAGATGATTTCCTGCTTTCAAAATCTCCTCCACACTTTGCTTTTGCAAGGATGTGAGCGTTTCATGCGGATGGTATTCCAATAGCTGAGCGAACCCAAGAATCGCATTCATCGGTGTGCGCAGTTCATGACTCATACTCGATAAAAACTGTGATTTAGCCCTGCTTGCCTTTTCGGCTTCCTCCCGTGCTAGAATCAGCAACTGTTCCATT
This sequence comes from Aneurinibacillus uraniidurans, assembly GCF_028471905.1. NCBI lineage: Bacteria > Bacillati > Bacillota > Bacilli > Caryophanales > Paenibacillaceae > Aneurinibacillus > Aneurinibacillus uraniidurans. The sequence continues at coordinate 2,452,679 of NZ_CP116902.1, forward strand.
CGCTTCTTCTCTGTAATATCACGTACCAGCGCTGATACAGTTCGTTTTGCTCTAGGTCGGTTACACACTGGCGCAATTCGCGTTTGGAACCAACGCCGTCCCCATGAACCCGTAAGCTCTTGTTCGAGTACGTCAGGCTGTCCACTAGCAAGCACACGCAGCACCGCTTCGTGCATGATGCGACCTGGCTCTTCTCCAATCCGATCAGCTAGTTTTTTGCCGATAATCTCCTCATGGTGTTTCCATTGCGTCCATACATTCACATACACGCCATCTTCATCGATCTCAAAAATAATATCGTCAATGGACTGCAAAAGCGCTTGCAAATCCTGCTCGCGTTCTTCGAGTTCGTGCTGTGCTGCACCGAGACGCTCCCCCATATCAGCAATTAGTTGTTCGGTTTCATGCAGCTCCTCAATCTTCGATCCAACAGGCTCCTGCCTGTATCTTCCCTGTTCAATACAGCGGATCATATGATTCACTCTTGTAAGGGGATGCAGTAAACTACTACTCATCCGACGAGCTTGATAATACTGAATCACAAAAAATCCAACATAAAATACGAAAAGACCAGCTAGCATCCACAATCCTGCCTGCATTAGTTCAAAACCGAGACGGTCAGCTTCCTTGTATATACTTTGCTCAGGCGTACAAATAAGTAAGCGCCAGCCTGTACGAGGAATTGTTTCCCAGGCCACAAGCCGCTTTTCTCCATTGATGTCTACATGGTTAATGCCACTTTTCTCCGCCTGTACAAGCTTATATACAGTAGAAAAATCAGGATGATCTTGTAAAAAGCCAGAGGATGGCACCAAATTTTGGGACGTATTCCAATCCCGGACTCCTTCATCTGAGAGAGCTAATACGGAACCGTCGCGCCCAAGGAGCATTCCATATCCATCCCACGGAATGTCTAGATTGAGTATATGGCGTGAAATCGTATCCAACGTTACATCAAGGCCCACAACCCCTTCTAATCGACCACTAGAATATACGGGGAACAGACAAGATGTCATCCAGCCTTTCCCGGCCAAATCAAGATACGTATTCGTCCAACATGCCTGTCGCTGTGGATTATGCTCCTGATCTGCCTCATAATAAAAGTTATAGGAGGTAAAGTTTATGCCTTCTTGAAACCGTTTTCTCACATCCAAATAAGGGTATACAACCGCTAATGAGTTGTGGTCGGTATAGTACACCCATGTGAGCATAGACTGCGACTGCTGGACATGCTTAAAAAGCGGCTGCAGCTGTAAAAGCTGCGCCACTTTTTGTTTTCCATGGGCGGTAACGGGTTTGTGCCCGCTGTAAAAAACCGCTACACCATCATGATTCATGCTGTCCCTCACGGTATAGTACGGTCCGTTCGGCTGCTGAACAAGACGAGAGGCATCATCAACAGACAGAGCAGGAACGGGCTGCGCCAGTCTGTACTCGATTTGCTGATGTAGCACATTTCCAAGTGATTCAATACTAGAAAGCTTCTGCTCAATCCCGGTTGCCTCGCGACGGGCAATCCGTTGTAATTCATCGTTCGCAGTTTGCTTACTATGTATAATGATCTGCTCTTTCGTCCAAATGCCCGAGAAAAAATACAATCCCACAAAAAGCAATTCCACTAGCACAAGCGGAATCAACACGGTTCGTACATATGACTTCCATATCCACCGAAGCAGAGAAATTGGTCGGTTTTGTTTGAACTTCTTACTGTGGTGTGCTGATATGAACCATGATTTCATACTCGTTATCAATGCCAAACGGGATGCTGATAAACTTGTTGACAGAACGGAATCGGCTTTCTCCCTCATTAATAATCGGTGGAGTAATATTTACATCTGTATGCCCACTGTTTGTAAGCTCGGTACAACAAGCCGCGCCTACCCAGTTTCCGAACTCAGAAAAAGCACTCCATCCCATGTCATCAATCTCAAGAATTTCCATACCACCATACATTTTACCAATAATGGCACAAACCGTAGCGGTTGACATCCCCATGATTAGTTCTGCCTTAATAGACCCTGTTACCCCAACAATGACAGATACTTGCCCGGATAGTACGGGATTTACCTGTAATGTCGGTTTACCAGGGTTAACTTTCATACCAAGATGATTTTCCAGGACGCTACGTGTCCCAAGCAAAATGGCATTAACTTGATTTGCTTGCATACTCCCCGCCCTCCACCTGTTTCTCTTTACAACATATTAACCAAGCACTTTTTTGATTGCTTCAATAACGCGGTCTTCCTGGAACGGCTTCACAATAAAGTCACGTGCACCGGCCTGAATGGCCTGTACAACCATGTTCTGTTGACCCATCGCAGAACACATAATAATTTTAGCGTTCGGGTCCAATGCGCGAATTTCTTTTACCGCTTCGATTCCATCCATCTCTGGCATTGTAATATCCATCGTTACCAAATCAGGCGTAACCTGCTTGTATTTCTCAACTGCTTCTAGGCCATTCGCTGCTTCTTCCGCTACTGTATATCCATGCTTTGTAAGAAATCCTTTAATCATCATTCGCATGAATGATGCATCATCCACAATCATAACTCGTTTACTCATCCGTGTTCCTCCTCATTCTCTGCCTAATTTATATACCAATAAGAATAGTTAGCGTCTGTTGAAAAGGTATCTAATCACTCCACTAGGAGATTATACCTATTATTTCCCATTTTTTCAACAGAAACTGGATAAAAAATTATCTTTTATTACTTCAGTATGATGACTTTTACTGGTTTGGTCAATAACCAATCGATGAAAAAATTAGCACCCATACTGCAGTATCTGGCGGATATACTACATGTACGCCCCGAAAAAACCTGGAGGTGACCGTAAGTAATGACCAATAATCACGACCTATTCAGGAACAAACGTGACTTTGCCCGTGCTGAGTTTGCAACTGAGTTATACAAGCCACCGGGAAAACCGCGTGCTCGTGAAGCTCATACGCAGACAAATCAGGATACACCACGCAATGCCGGGTTTAAAAATGTAAAGGTTCCTTTTCAGCAGAAGGCTGGTCTACCAGGAAACCGGGCATAAAATACATGAGGCTGTCTCAAAAGCTAGAATGAGGCAGCCTCTTCTTGGTGAAAGTTTTTCCCAAAGTATGGTGGAGGAGTGGGATCGGGTGGGGCCTCGTCACTTCGGTATGCTCGCTACGAAGTAGGAACTTTCCGCTTCAGGTGCCAGATGAACTCGCCCACAAAAGAGAACCCACGATGTATTTACATCGAAGGATTGTGGGCAAAAACCCGTTCACCTGACCCCTTCCGCTGGGGATCGCATACAGGCGTTCCGTTGCCCCACCCGATCCCACTCCTAACACACTTTGAGTAAACACCATCAAGTAATATCAAGATGCTGAGCTTCGCTATGCAGGTAAAAATAAGGAAGCAAGTTTCCAAAAACCAGTTGCGATCGAATACATTCTATTTTTTTTCGATCGCAATAATATAAGGTGGTCGATTGTCCGGGTTGATGTAATCGTAACGCAGAACAAGATATTCTGTGATCGGCAACGACTGTGCATATGCCTCGATCTGTGCCGCTTCCTCCTCACCACCATCGTGTCCGCGATAAATGACAAGTACAATCATGCCCCCGCGTACAAGCTTCTCACGTGCAGCCTGTATAGCTGTAAGAGTCGATTCAGCCTGTGTAATCATGGTTTTGTCCGAGCCCGGCAGATAGCCAAGATTAAATACAACAGCCTGTACTTCCTCTTTAATATGAACGATCTCCGTATGTGAAGCATGATACAGACGTACTTGCTTCTCAACCCCTGCCGTAGCAAGCCTGTCTGCTGTCGCAGCCACCGCTTGTTCCTGCACATCATAAGCATATACGAGGCCATTCTCGCCAACCAGTTGAGCTAAAAATAGCGTATCATATCCGTTCCCTGCTGTCGCATCGACAACTGTATCGCCTGGTCGCACACGTCCTGCAAGTAGATGATGAGCTACTTCTGTAATACGGGGCAGCCGCTCCCGCCGCTCCTCTATTTTCTGTTTCATAGTTCGATCACCTGTCCAATTTCAGCTAGTTCCCATACACCACTGTATCCGCCGGAGGCTGCGTCCTGTCTGTATTGCTCCCGTTCGACATCAGGCGACTGGTGCGTAATCAATAACCGTTTTGCCTTAATCTGCGCAGCCACCATAGCAGCTTCCTGCGCCGATAGATGACTGCGTTTGCCTGTCGGTACCCGATCAGTCGTAAACGTTCCCTCACAAATAAACAAATCACAGCCATGGGCAAATTCCCAATTCGTATCCGGACCGGAATCAGCCCCATATACAATCGTATGTGTGCCGTCCGTTATATGCATCGCATGACAAAGCGGTGGATGTGCAGTCTGGTAAAACGTAATCTCTACACCTGCGGCACGAATTGTCTGTCCCTGCCCGACCACATACAGACGGGTATAGTTCTGGTACGTCATTTTCTCGGCCCATGATTTGGGCTCAGCTGGCCCATATACAGGAAGTACCTGATTTCCTCGGCCCATAATCGATGCCATCAGCAAACCATATTGCACAATTGGCATATCACACACATGATCATGATGGTAATGAGACAGTAGTACAGCATCTAGTTCTTCTATTCGTATGTAATTCATAAGTTTGGCATAAACGCCACTCCCGCAGTCGATCAGCAGCTTGCCACTTCCCGTATCAAGCAGGTAGCCTGCTGTCGCTCCATTCGGGCCGGGGGCAGGCGATTGACAGCCTAGAACAGTCAGCTTCATGTTGATCCTCCTTTCAAACCATTTCTTCTTTATGATAACAAAAAACACCGATCCCTCAAAATGAGGAATCGGTGTTGCTGTTTTCTTACATGAATTCAGCCATAAGCTTCTGGAAGCGATCTTCCGTAAGCGTCAGATCTTGTTTTACAAGACCTTCTTCGCGGAAGCCTGGTACGAGTGCTTCATATGGCTTACGCTCAGTGTTTTGATAGATCAGGCCATTTACGAGACCTTCTGTTTCCATCAGGATACGCATTGCCGCAATGCGGTCATGTGCATCGTAGCCTTCAACGTCACTCAGGTTTTTCACATGTTCTTTGAACCAGTCATATGTGTTTACTTTATTGAACGTTACACAAGGACTGAATACGTTAACGAGAGAGAAACCTTCGTGCTGAATCGCTTGCTCAATCAAGCTAGTCATGCCTTTAAGGTCGCTTGACAATGTTTGCCCAACGAATGTAGCACCAGCCGCAATTGCCAGCTCAAGTGCATGCATCGGACGCTCAATAGAACCTTTTGGCGTAGATTTCGTAACAAATCCCTCTTCAGAACGAGGAGATGTTTGGCCTTTTGTCAGACCATAAATATGGTTATCCATAACAATGTACGTAATGTTCATGTTACGGCGAATCGCATGAATCGTATGGCTCATACCGATCGCGAAGCCATCGCCGTCCCCACCGGATGCGATAACAGCCAGCTCGCGGTTTGCCATTTTAACACCCTGTGCAATCGGAAGGGAACGGCCATGTATACCGTGCACACCGTATGCATTGATGTAGCCCGAAATACGTCCTGAACAACCGATACCAGAAATAACAGCAAGGTTCTCAGGCTCTAGACCCACATTCGCAGCAGCACGCTGAATCGCTGCCTGCACGGAGAAGTCTCCACATCCCGGGCACCAGTTCGGTTTTACGCTATTGCGGAAGTCTTTAAACGTTGCCATATTAGAACAGCTCCTTGCATTTATTATAGATCTCACCAGGCAGGAATGGGTTACCATCGTATTTCAGAATGCTTTCGATCTTCTCTGCCATTCCTACGTGCAGCTTGATCTGGTCAGTCAGTTGGCCAGTTGCATTATGCTCAATGACGATAACTTTTTTCGCTTTTGCCATCAGTTCTTTCATTTCTTGAGCCGGGAACGGATGGATCAGACGAACGTGAGCTTGGTTTACTTTTTTGCCATCAGCTTCGAGGCGTTCTTTTGCTTCAGTAATTGTACCGCGTATACCGCCCATACCTACTACAAGCACATCCGCTTCTTCATGAGCGGCTTCTTTCCAAACTGGAGTATCCACTTTAAGGTTATCAAGTTTGCGGAAACGTTTGTCCATTTGTTTTGTCCGGATGATCGGATCTTCTGTCGGACGACCTGTTTCGTTATGCTCAACACCTGTTACGTGGTGAATGCCGTATTTTTGGCCTGGAATCACACGTGGTGATACCCCATCTTCTGTTACTTCATAACGCTTGAACATTTCAGCATCTGATTCTGGAAGTTCTTGTCCGCCCATGAATTTACCACGGCGAATTTGAACACGGTTCATGTCGAACGGCTCAGATGTTTGCTTACCAAGAGAAAGCTGCAGGTCTGTCAGCAAAATAACTGGAACTTGGTATTCCTCTGCAATGTTGAATGCTTCTACTGCATCGTAGAACGCTTCTTCTACTGTACTTGGAGCAAGTACCACTTTCGGAATCTCACCGTGTGTGTTGTAGATCATCGCATTTACGTCAGATTGTTCTTGTTTTGTTGGCATACCTGTAGATGGGCCGCCACGTTGTGTATTTACGATCACAAGTGGTGTTTCTGTAATCCCTGCAAGACCGATTGCTTCTGCCATCAGAGACAGACCAGGACCTGCGGATGCTGTCAGTGTACGAACACCGCCATAGTTACCGCCGATTGCCATTGTTACCGCAGCAATCTCATCTTCTGTCTGGATAACTGTACCGCCAAACTCTGGCAGCTTCTTAACAAGGTATTCCATAACTTCAGAAGCCGGTGTGATCGGGTATGCCGGCATGAAACGACAGCCTGCTGCGAGCGCACCCATTGCGATTGCATCGTTACCGATCATGAACAGACGTTGTTTGCCATCTGCTGGCTCTAAACGCAGTTCTTCAATCGGACCGCCTGCTTCTTTATTTACGAATTCAGCCCCGCGTGAGATGGCTTCCATATTTTTCTCAACAACTTTGGCGCCTTTCTTGCCAAAGATTTCTTCTACTACATTTTTAAATGATTCAACTGGCAGTCCGAGCAGTGCAGTAGATGCCCCGATCGCTACCATGTTTTTCATAAGAGATGTTCCAAGCTCTTCTGCAATCTCTGTGAACGGAACTGCGAACAGACGCGCACTTGATCCTTCCGGCGCTTTCGGGCCGAATTTTGCATCTGCAATGATAACACCACTTTTACCCAATTCTGGGCTGTTTACATCAATGGTTTCTTGGTCAAATGCCACGAGGATGTCGAGAGAATCCGCAATCCCCTGTGCTGGCTTTGTGCTTACACGAATTTTATTATTCGTATGTCCACCTTTAATGCGGGAAGAGAAGTGACGATATCCATACAGATAATAACCAAGACGGTTCAGCGCGATTGCGAAAATCTCGCCCGTACTGTCAATCCCTTCACCTTGTTGTCCTCCAACTTTCCAAGAAAGTTGACTAATCATGAACTCCACCCCTTCAAGACGATAGATTGCTCGCTCTTTTCAGCTGAAAAGTGTATCAATTTTTAAACAGATACACTACAGTGTTGAGCCTCTTCCAAGCAAATAGGTCACGAACTATATGTATCTATTTAAAAATATGAACAAATTGTGTACTTCAAACTTTCCTCATTGTAGTCCTCTACGTAGTAAATTTCAACCCTTACATTAATTTTTCTTTCAGAAATTCCACATTCGCACAGAGATAAAATAAATGACCCCTTTTTTTCTTCTCCCCTTGCTACATCAACATTTATCATTGTTGTATAACAACTTCTCACCCTGTTTTAGTACATTCCATTTTATTGTGTACGCAATCACTTGGTTTTATAATCCAATCTCTCTATACTTTTTGACCATTTCTTCACATTTTGATGGTGAGCTTGTTTTTGAAACACATGATTTTTGGAAATAAAACAGCAGAAAAAACGGTAAAACAGAAAAACACCTTTTCATTCTTTTCGAATAAAAAGGTGTTATTTTCCTAAAATATGTTTCAAACCTCTGTTATCTAGGTTCAACAATCAGCTTAATTGCGGTCCGTTCTTCCCCTTCTATCATGATATCCGTAAAAGCTGGAATGCAGATTAAATCAACACCACTTGGCGCTACAAATCCTCGTGCAATTGCAACAGCTTTGATTGCCTGATTAAGTGCCCCAGCGCCAATAGCCTGCAGTTCCGCAGCCCCACGTTCTCGAAGAACGCCAGCTAAAGCACCAGCAACGGAGTTCGGATTCGACTTTGCTGAAACTTTTAATACTTCCATCTTGTGACCTCCTTGGATCGATTGATCATTATCACCACTACTTTATTCACAGCATGTAAAAATCATTCCATTCTTCCTACCAATCAACACCTGATCTAGAAGGGAGAAAAATAAAAGGAGCTTCCGTATCGTAATACGGAAGCTCCTGCTCTTTTATTTCGCATATTCAACTGCTCGTGTTTCCCGAATGACGGTTACTTTAATATGTCCCGGGTAATCAAGCTCATTTTCGATTTTTTTGGTGATATCTCGCGCCAGTCTATGGGCGGCAAGATCATCAACATGTTCCGGTTTTACCATAATGCGCACTTCACGACCTGCCTGAATCGCGTACGATTTCTCAACGCCCTCGAATGACTCGGAAATTTCTTCGAGTTTTTCCAGACGACGAATGTACGTTTCCAGCGTTTCGCGACGTGCACCCGGACGCGCAGCGGACAATGCATCTGCTGCTGCTACGAGCATCGCAATTACAGATGTCGGTTCACAGTCGCCATGGTGAGAGGCAATACTGTTAATTACAACCGGATTTTCTTTGTATTTCTTCGCTAATTCTACCCCAATCTCAACATGGGAACCTTCTACTTCATGGTCAATCGCCTTGCCGATGTCATGCAGGAGACCTGCACGCTTCGCAAGGATCTGGTCTTCTCCCAGCTCAGCTGCCATCAACCCGCACAAATGTGCGACCTCCATGGAATGTTTGAGCACATTCTGTCCGTAGCTTGTGCGGAACTTAAGTCGACCTAGAATCTTAATCAGGTCAGGGTGCAAGCCATGAATTCCCGTCTCAAAAGTAGCCTGCTCACCGTATTCGCGGATGCGTTCATCCACTTCACGGCGGGCTTTTTCCACCATTTCCTCAATACGGGCCGGATGAATACGCCCATCCGCCACCAGCTTCTCCAGCGCGGTTCGTGCGATTTCTCGACGAACGGGATCAAAACCGGATAAAATAACCGCTTCCGGTGTATCATCAATGATTAAGTCGATACCTGTTAGCGTCTCAAGCGCCCGAATGTTGCGGCCTTCACGACCGATAATTCGACCTTTCATCTCATCATTTGGCAGGGAGACAACGGAAACAGTCGTTTCTGCCACATGATCGGCAGCACAACGCTGGATTGCCGTTGTAATAATCTCACGTGCTTTCTTATCAGCCTCTTCTTTTGCTCGCTGTTCAATTTCTTTCGCAAGCATAGCGGCTTCATGTCGTACTTCGACTTCCACCTGCTGAAGAATAATCTCACGCGCTTCTTCCTGCGTCAAATTCGAGATGCGCTCTAATTCGGTAACCCGGGATGTGAGCAGCTCTTCTGCTTTCACATACATCTGGTTAATGGATTGTTCACGGCGCTCAAGTTCTACTTCCTTACGCTCGTACTGCTCCATCTTCCGATCAAGAGACTCTTCTTTCTGAAGAAGACGTTTCTCTTGGCGCTGACTCTCATTCCGACGTTCCCGCAACTCTTTCTCAGCATCTGTTCGCAGCTTATGAACTTCGTCCTTCGCTTCGAGCACCTTTTCTTTACGAAGTGCTTCCGCTTCCTTCTCGGCATTCTCTACGATCTGACGAGCAGCCTCTTCAGCGCTCGAAATTTTTGCTTCGGCCAACGATTTACGAACAACGTAACCAATTCCCGCTCCGACCGCCAGAGATGCAAGTGCGATAAGAATTACAATTCCTAGTGTCATTTTTTCTGTCACCTCCTTGCATCTGAGGTCTTGTTTTAATTGTTTACTTTTTACATTACAAGGTTCAGTAAAAACGAAACCGTTCACACGGCTTCTGTGTGTTTTGTAAAACCTTATTGCAATCAGATGCATATCCGCCTTCAAGACAAATATACATTTTTATTTTGCCATCATGACGCAAGAATGTCAAGAATGGGCAAGAATACCCCTATTTTATTGCCCATTTTTTTCCTCATAAAGATCACAAAGTACCCGATTAATCGTGTCTAATGGAAATCCCTTACGCTGTAGAAAAGCACCTGTTTTACTCCTCATCTCAGCATGCGACACAAACGTTCGGCGAGCGTTTTTCTTCTGAGCACATATAAGGCAGGCCTCATATTCCTCATCACGATCAAGCTCATTCAACGCTTCAGTGATCAGACGCTTGTCTATTCCTTTATGGTGCAATTCCTGCTGAAGCAAATGACGTCCACGCGGTTTCAAGCGCATTCGCTCTTCAATCCACTGTTTGGCATATAATCTGTCATCAAGATACTTCCGCTCGACAAAGCGTGCTACGATCTCCACGGCAACTTCATCCGAAAAGCCTTTACCAAGCAAATATCCCCTCAGCTCTTCCATCGTCCGGGGCCTATGTCCAATATAGCGCAGCGCATACTGTTCAGCACGACTGCGTTCCTCTGCTTCAAGCAATTCCCGCATATCCGCTTCATTAAGCTCTGCTCCTTTTGTCAGCCGATATTTAATCAGCACATCTTCGTGGAGCGCAAAGGCATACTCTTCATTGATATACACATTGATGCGCTGCTTATTTCGCTTCTGTCGCTCAAGTCGTGTAATACGACCCGGGCTGTGCTGCACCCTTTCTTGCTCTGGATGCTCTTGTTCCTCCATACTTTTCATCCTCCTTTACTCTCCTATTCAAACAAAAAGCTGCCCGATTACCAGGCAGCTTTTCTGCATACAGCTTTTATTCAAGATCAAGCGAAAACTCTTCATTTTCACGATCTTGATCTGCAGGAGGCACAACTACCTCCTGATCCAGTGCGTAATGCTCGCGAATCTTTATCTCGATGGAATGCGCAATGTCTGGATTGTCTTTTAAAAACTGCTTTGAGTTCTCACGTCCTTGTCCGAGACGTTCTTCATTATACGAATACCAGGCCCCGCTCTTATTCACAATATCCAGTTCGGTGCCAATATCAAGCAGACTGCCTTCACGAGAGATTCCCTCACCGTACATAATGTCTACTTCGCTAATTTTAAACGGCGGTGCTACTTTATTTTTGACAACCTTAATCTTCGTCCGGTTACCAACCATGTCATTTCCCTGCTTTAATGTCTCTACACGGCGCACATCGAGGCGCACACTCGAATAGAATTTCAGGGCACGTCCACCTGGTGTGGTCTCCGGGTTACCAAACATCACGCCAACTTTTTCACGAAGCTGGTTGATAAAGATTGCAATCGTCTTCGACTTATTAATCGCACCGGCAAGTTTACGCAGCGCCTGTGACATCAGACGCGCCTGTAAGCCAACGTGTGAATCTCCCATCTCGCCTTCGATTTCGGCTTTTGGAACAAGCGCAGCTACCGAGTCGACTACAATAATATCGACTGCACCAGAGCGAACGAGTGCTTCCGCAATCTCAAGCGCCTGCTCCCCTGTATCTGGCTGGGACAAAAGAAGTTCATCGATGTTAACACCGAGCTTACTTGCATATATCGGATCCAGCGCATGTTCTGCATCAATAAACGCAGCTGTGCCGCCCGTTTTCTGTACTTCTGCGATTGCATGCAACGCTACTGTCGTCTTACCGGATGATTCCGGACCATAAATCTCAATAATACGACCGCGCGGATACCCACCAATCCCTAATGCAATATCAAGAGCGATAGAGCCACTCGATACAACTGATACTTGATGGCTTGCAGCGACCTCTCCTAATTTCATAACAGAACCTTTACCAAATTGTTTCTCGATCTGGCGAAGTGCCTGATCAAGTGCTGCCTTGCGATCGGACAAAGCAATCGCTCCTTCCTCTATATCAATATCATAATAAATGAACAAACTTAATGTACTTTTATTTTACCTCTTTTCTACCTAGTTGCCAAGCTTTTTTTACGAACGTTCATTCGCTTATTATCATTTATTTGAATTTTTTACCATATAATTGTTAACCTTATTTATTTTTTGGTTGACAAAAGAGTTGCTGATTTTTATGCTAAAAAAGAATTTATTTGTAAAGGAGGTCATTAACTTGACTACTCGTTCGACACTTTCGGCTACCGGAATGGTATTAGCTGCGATGTTTGCTGCCCTTACAGCTGTTGGGGCTTTCATCAAAATCCCCGTACCGGTCGTCCCATTTACACTTCAAGTTCTATTTGTCTATTTCGCAGGCTCTTTACTCGGCAGCCGGCTTGGATTTATCAGCCAGCTGGTATATGTAGCGATTGGTCTCGCAGGCGTTCCTGTATTCACAGAAGGTGGGGGCATTGCCTACATACTCAAACCTACGTTTGGCTATCTCATTGGATTTATCGGTGCCGCCTATATTATCGGGCGCATGATTGAAACAAAACCCGCACCGCGTCTGCGCGATTTTATACTGGCTCATTTTGCCGGACTTGCCTTCGTCTATCTAGCCGGTACTTCCTACCTGTATATAGCAATGAATTTTATCTCTAACACGCCCTTTACTCTCTGGCAAACATTTTTGTACGGGTTCGTGTTAGCTGTTCCAGGAGACATCATCCTCTGCCTGATTGCTTCGGTTATCGCTGCCCGTGTCTATCGCCAGCTCGCCCCATTTCGGGCGCGAATGAAAGGAACGATTCAAGCATGAGTACATATAGTTTATTCATTACCGGAACAGATACCGGCGTCGGCAAAACACTCGCCACTGCCTGTCTGACTGCTTTACTGAATGAATCAGGAGTCAATACGATCCCGTATAAGCCCGTACAGAGCGGGGGAATTGCAACAGCGGCTGGCTTACTTGCAGAGGATGTTTTGTTTTACCAGGATGTTTGTAGCCTGCCATACACCCAATCACAACTGTGCAGCTATTGCCTCGAACCTGCTTTCTCTCCTCATCTAGCAGCACGAGAAACAGGCGTACATATCGAGCCTGCTCACATACACACACAATTCCATCAACTCGCCCGCTCACATGATGTTGTGCTCGTTGAAGGAGCTGGTGGGCTCGCTGTGCCCGTTGCAGAGACCGACAGTGGATTGTATATGACGACCGATCTCATTCGCGAGCTGCACCTTCCGCTTCTGCTGGTCACGCATGCAGGACTTGGCACGATTAACCACACGGTGCTGACCGTTGAATATGCCCGCTCTTATGGACTTACAGTTATCGGACTTCTGGTCAATCAAATGCCTGCAGTGCCGACGATTATGCAGCAGGATAACATACGAATGATCGAAAAACTAACCGGCGTCCCCGTACTCGGGACCATACCTGAATTGACAGATGCGAGCCCATCAGGTGTTCGCCAGGCGTTACCGGATCTCACACAACATATTCAACTTGAAACGATTCTTCAAAAAATAAAAGCGTAGGGAGGAACGGACAATGACATATACATGTACTGAATTAGAAGCATGGGACAAGGACTATGTCTGGCATCCTTTTACCCAAATGAAAACATACAAACAGGAACGCCCGCTCATTATTGAGCATGGCAATGGCAGCTATTTGTATGACGTAGAAGGAAAACGCTATTTAGACGGGTATTCATCGCTCTGGGTAAATGTTCACGGTCACAATCATCCCGAGCTGAATCAAGCTCTCGCGGATCAGGCCCAACAGATCTCTCATTCTACCTTACTTGGAGCCGCAAATGTCCCCTCGATTTTACTCGCTAAGAAGCTGGTGGAGCTAACACCGGATGGACTTACTAAAGTGTTTTATTCCGATTCTGGCTCGACTTCAGTCGAAATTGCCTTGAAAATGGCCTACCAGTATTGGAAGCTAAAGGATGCTGAACGGTATGCGAACAAAAATAAGTTTATTTCCTTACGTGAAGCCTATCATGGGGATACAATCGGTTCAGTTAGCGTAGGGGGAATGGACACCTTTCACAAGATTTTTAAACCTTTGTTATTTGAGCGCATCGAGATGCCCGCTCCCTACACATATCGCATGACAGAAGACAATGACCCAGAGGCATGTAAGGTTCATTGTTTAACCGAACTCGAAGCAATCTTACGCGAGCATCATGAAGAAGTCGCCGGGCTGATTATCGAGCCGCTTGTACAGGGGGCGGCGGGTATGCTGACAGCTCCAGATGGTTTTTTACATGGTGTACGCGAGCTTTGCACTCGCTATAATGTGCTGATGATTGCAGATGAAGTAGCCGTTGGTTTCGGACGTACCGGCACATTGTTTGCCTGTGAGCAGGAAAATGTCCAGCCGGATTTAATGTGTGTAGCCAAAGGATTAACAGCTGGCTACCTGCCGCTTGCCGCCACGCTTACAACCGATGACGTATACAATGCATTTCTTGGGGAACCGCACGAACTAAAAACATTTTTCCATGGTCATACGTATACGGGCAATCAACTCGCCTGTGCTGTAGCCTTAAAAAACATCGAGCTTCTAGAACGTGACGATCTAATCAAGACGCTGCACGAAAAAATCAGCTTTCTCACGCAGCGTCTTGCAGCTTTTCGTGATCTCCCTCATGTTGGGGATGTGCGACAGCGCGGCATGATGATTGGCATCGAGCTCGTGCGTGACCGCGTGACAAAAGAAGTGTTCCCTTCGTCTCTCGCAGTCGAACACCGTGTTATTCTTCATGCCCGCCAAAATGGCGCCATCATTCGTCCACTCGGTCCTGTCATCGTACTCATGCCTGTACTGGCCATGAGCATCAAGGAGTTGGATGAACTACTCATAATTACGTATGAAGCAATTAAAACCGTAACAATTGAAGTAGAGCAAACAATATAAGACCATACAAAAAGGAAGCTGCTCATCCAGCTTCCTTTTTTACATGATCGATTTAGTCTCGTTTATTTCGCTTTGTGCGTGGCTTTGCCGGTTCGATGTTGACACGTTTCCCTCGCAGACGAGAATGACGCAGGGCTTCATAGATAAATGGTGCAATCTCTTGTGCTACTTCAAAGAACGTGAAGTTCTCAAACACATCAATGCGACCGACTGCCTTCGTAGAAGCGCCGACAAGGTCAGCAATTTCCTTACTCAACTCTCCCGGATTAATGTCCGCTGTTCGACCAAGATTAAGGAAGAAACGGACCATTCCTTTCGAGGCCCCTGTATCGCCAAAATCATACGCTTCTTCTTCTGCAGATGATACAGATGAAGAGAATGCGAGTGACAGCGCAGCAACCGCGATTTTCTCAGGTGGATACTCCGCTTGCAGTTGCTTAACAACGTCAGCATACGGCGTTACGTCCGCATCACCTTCCATAAGTGCAATGAGCTGCTCTTTCCAAATGGACTGCTGCCGCTCCATGACTTCTTCGAAAGACGGAACATTACGCGACTGCAAAGTTGTTTTTGATACCTTCTCAATCGTGCGCAGCTGTTTCATCTCACGCGGCGTAACAAGCGTCATTGCAATCCCATGGCGACCGGCACGACCTGTACGGCCAATGCGGTGGACGTAACTTTCCGGGTCCTGTGGGATATCATAGTTTACCACATGAGAGACGTTGCCTACATCAATCCCACGCGCCGCTACATCGGTTGCGATTAGCAGCTCAATGGTTGAATCCCGGAACGACTGCATCACTTTATCACGTTGCGCCTGGCTTAAATCGCCGTGCAGGCCACTTGCCATGTAACCGCGCTCCTGAAGCGCTTCAGTCAGCTCATCCACGCCGCGCTTCGTACGACAGAATATAATGCCAAGTCCAATCTCTTCACTATCAAGAATACGGCACAGACTCTCGAGCTTGCTTCGTTCAAACACTTTGTAATAAACTTGCTCAATGTTTGGCGCCGTTACTTCCTTACGCGTGATCGTCACGGTTTCTGGATTGCTCATATATTTACGCGACAGACGCAAAATCTCCTGCGGCATCGTAGCGGAGAACAGAAGCGTCTGGCGCTCTGCTGATGTTTCCTTAATAATCGCTTCAATGTCTTCCTGAAAACCCATGTCAAGCATTTCATCAGCTTCGTCAAGCACTAGCATGCTTACTTGATCGAGTTTTAACGTTTTGCGGCGCAGATGGTCAAGCACCCGACCTGGTGTACCGATCACAACATGCACGCCCTGTTTTAGCGCACGAATCTGATGCCCAATGGACTGACCACCGTAGATCGGGAGTGTGCGCACCCGCTTGTACTTTGCAATTTTACGCAACTCACCGGACACTTGAATAGCCAGCTCACGTGTCGGTGTGAGAACGATTGCCTGCACGACATTGCGATTTGTCATTTTTTCAATGAGCGGAAGGCCAAATGCAGCTGTCTTCCCCGTTCCGGTCTGAGCTTGTCCGATCAAATCGCCACCTTCAAGAATCTTTGGAATACATTGTTCCTGAATTGGTGATGGTTCTTCGAAACCCATATCATGAATGGCCTGCTGAATCGTTTTGTGCAACGCAAAATCAGAAAAATGTGCCATTTAACAACCACCCTTTTTTATTCGCTCAAGCGTCGCAAACAAAGCATGTTTAGCCGCACGTATTTGAATGCCCGCTCGTGTGCCAGACAGCTGTACGTTCATTACGCGTGTGCCATCTGCACTGCTTACACCAATGTATACGAGCCCGATCGGTTTATTTTCTCCCGCAACAGGTCCTGCTTCACCTGTAATAGAAACTCCATATGTACTGCCCAAACGTACGCGCACCTCATCTGCCATAATGCGAGCTGCTTCTGCACTAACTGCACCTTCGGAAGCAAGCACCTCATTCGGTACGCCAAGCAAATCATGCTTCACTTGATTCGTATAACAGACGATACTCCCACGCAATGCAGCCGAGCTGCCCGGTACGGATGTGACCATCTGACTGACAAGTCCTCCGGTTACACTTTCAGCGAATGCTACCGTTTCTCCACGGTTTGCGGCAAGCTGTACAAGCACAGACGCAAGCGAATCGCTATTATACCCATAAATATATGAGCCGACCCGCTTCTCAATCTGTTCTTCCACGTTCTCAATCATCCGAACTGCTTCTGCTACATCTGCAGCCCGGGCTGTCAGGCGAATGGTTACTTCCGCATCTGCAGCAAGCGGCGCAATGGTCGGATTCGTCTGGCTGTCAATCAGATCCATCAATTCCTCTTCGAGAGCGGATTCCCCGATTCCAAAGAAGCGAAGTACCTTCGAATGAACGACGACATTCTCATTCATGCAGGAGAGAATATGCGGCAACCCATACTCGGTAAACATCGGATACAGCTCGCGCGGTGGTCCCGGCAGCATGATAATCAACTTGTTATCGTACTCAATTGCCATGCCTGGTGCCATACCGTGATCGTTTGGTAACACGTGGCTTCCTTCCACAACGAGCGCCTGCTTGCGATTGTTCTCTGTCATCGGAATGCCGCGTCGCTCAAAATACTTCTCAATTCGCGCCATAGCCCCCGCATCTTCTACCAGCGGGCGGCCAACAACACGCGCCACCGTTTCTTTCGTAAGATCATCTTTTGTTGGACCAAGTCCCCCGGAAAATAAAAGTACATCAGATCGTTCAAGCGCCTGCTCAATTACGCTGTACAGCCGCGCAGCATTATCGCCCACAACCGTATGATAATACATGCCAACGCCAACTTCCGCCAGCTTTTGCGATAAAAACTGGGCATTTGTATTGGCAATCTGTCCAAGCAAAAGCTCTGTCCCCACCGCGATAATTTCCGCTTTCATATTGATGCAATCCTCCCAGAAGGCATCTCCAGCCTACACGCTACGCGAGCGGGATGACCTGTTTATTTTTTACAAAATATTCAACGCCGGATACAATCGTCATGATTACCGCCAGCCAGACCATAATGGTCGCAAACGGAATGTGCAAGGCTTCAAACGGGAAGTTCTGCAAGATCAACGAAGCTACGGCAATAATTTGGAACACCGTCTTCCACTTACCAAGCTTACTAGCTGAAATGACGAGCCCTTCAGCCGCTGCCACAAGCCGCAAGCCCGTTACCGCAAACTCGCGGCTGATGATGACAACCGCCACCCACGCATCAAGCCGCTGTAATTCAACAAGCGAGATCAACACAGCCGAGATGAGCAATTTATCTGCTAATGGGTCTAGGAACTTGCCGAGATTCGTCACCATCTTGCGAGAACGGGCAATGTAACCGTCAAGCCCATCTGTAATGGCTGCTACGATGAAAATGAGCGCGGCAATGAACTCGCTATATGAAATATACACGGTTCCTACTTTAATGCCACCTAAATGCTCAAACCGTACAAGCAAAAACAGCATAACGACCGGAACAAGAAAAATGCGTACGAGTGTAATCCGGTTTGCGAGGTTCACCTACACAACCTCCCCCGCCAGATCAAAATCGTACGAGTGCGTAATACGAACCGCAACGATCTGGCCGAGCTCACCTGTATAGCCCGTTACAAACACTTCTCCATCAATTTCACTTGCATCAAACTGGGAACGCCCCACATATACATCGTTCTTGCCATCGTAGCTTTCGATAAGCACCGGAACGGTTTTACCAACAAAACGACCATTGCGCTCTGCCGCAATTTCACGTTGTACTTCCATCAGTTCATTCGCACGACGTTCGATTATGTCTGCTGGAACTTGATCTGGAAGCTTTGCTGCTGCCGTGCCTTCTTCCTGGGAGTACGTGAATACGCCTAAGCGATCGAACTGAATGTCATGCAAGAACGCTTTAAGATTCTCGAACTCTTCCTCGGTCTCGCCCGGAAAACCAACAATAATAGACGTACGAAGCGCCACATCTGGAACAGCTTTCCGAATTTTAGCGACCAATTCACGAATATCACGTTGACGCCCTGGACGGAGCATACGTTTCAATACCGCATCTTCGCTATGCTGAAGCGGCATATCAATATACTTACAAACTTTCGGATTGGAAGCAAATTCTTCAATCAGCTCGTCCGTGAAATATCCCGGATAAGCGTAATGCAGACGAATCCATTCAATCCCTTCCACTTCTGATACTTCACGCAAGAGCTTGTGCAGCACGCGTTCACCATACAGGTCAAATCCATAGTTCGTAGAATCCTGGGCAATCAAGTTTACTTCTTTAATACCCTGTGCTGCCAATTCCTTCGCTTCTGCTACAATAGATTCAATCGTGCGGCTGCGGAATGCGCCACGCAACTGCGGAATGATACAGAATGTGCATTTGTTGTCGCACCCTTCGGCAATTTTGAGATAAGCCGAATACGTACCAGCCTCAACTTTGCGACGGGCTGCATTTTCGTAAGAAAAGGCCGGGTTTCCGACAAATACCGGCTTCTTGCCTTCGAGAGACTCTTCAATAATACGTGTAATTTTATCAAAATCGCCAGTGCCGACGATACCGTCGATTTCCGGCATTTCATTCATCAATACTTCTTTATAGCGCTGGGTTAAACACCCGGCTACAATGAGAGATTTAAGATTTCCACTTTCTTTCAGATCTGCTACATCGAGAATCGTATTGACAGATTCCTCTTTCGCGGCATCAATGAAGCCACATGTGTTAACGATGACAACATCGGCTTCCTTGGGGTCCTCGACGAGAACATAGCCGCGCTCATCGATCAGCTGTGACATAATATCAGAGTCGACCAGGTTTTTTTCACACCCTAGGGTGATAATCGCGACTTTTTCTGCTGCTGTTTTTTCCACTGTGTATTTCCTCCGTCCACGGACAAACCTGTCCATTTTTCCACCTACAAGTATAATATACCGATAAATCACATGTCAAAAGAAAGAGAAGCGCCAGTATTCGAAGGAAGATTCTAAGATGAACACAGAAGGGGCTGTTCCATCGTGCCGATGGAACAGCCCCGCTTCTATACATCGATAACAGAGCTGCTGTATCAAAAATTTGTGTAAAACGCGGGACCGCCACCAAACTTTGCGGCAACCACATCCCTTTACATCAAATTATGGAATAGATCTACTTCCGTACAATCTTAATCTTTTGCGAGCCGCTCTTACGCGCCCCTGATGTGTCAACAGGCTGACCGTTCACAAGCACATCTACATCACGAGCACGAACGATGCTAAGCCGTACTTCGCTTCCCTCTTTCACTTCGAAATCCCGGCTTTCTCCTTCGTTTAAAGTAGCTTGATCAAGCATACCGTTCTCATTGCCTACCGACATCCAGTGCGCTCCTGTTTTTACAGTGACCTTCACTTTAACCGTCTGTGCTCCTGTTAGATCGTAATTGATCGTAGAACCTGTTTTCGGAGCTGGCGTCAGTTTGCCATCTGCAGCCGGCTGTGGAGCTGGTGCCGGTGTCGCTGGTTTCGGTACGGCTACTTTCTCCGGTGGCGGTACTGGCATCTTGCTTTTATCAGCGGCCGGCGTACTTGGCTGTGTCTTCTGAGTTGGCGCTTGCGGCGCAGCATTTTGTCCATTCAGCCATTTGATCGCCCCCCCAATGACTACAAGCACGAGAATCACGAATAAATACAGCAAAACACGCGACATCCATTTACCACTGCCATCGCTGCCTTCCTTACGTGGCTGACGCGACTGACGCAGCGGAGTTGGCGCCTCTTCCACCTTAGGCGGGCTTGGCAGCTCAGAACCGTACTCAGAAAGAAGCTGCTCCGAATCAAGCCCAACTGCTTCAGCATAATTTTTAATAAACGCACGGGCATAAAAATGTCCCGGGAGCACATCAAAGTTCCCGGCCTCAATCGCCTCGAGATAACGGCGCTGAATTTTCGTTATCTCTTGAATGTCGGTAAGCGACATTCCTTTATCCTGTCTGGCTTTCTGTAATGCCTGTGTGAGCTCAGACACTGTATCCACCTCCTACTTTTCCCATCCCCGTTCTACGGGATATCAAAACCGGAAAAGCCTGTCTCAATATTTTCATACGTAATTTCTTCATCTGGATGATTGCGCAGTTCAATAATGTAGTCAAAATCCGTCAAATCATATTCTGTCTCACGCACGAAGACATCCGGATGCTCAATAACTTTCGTGTACGGCATACGAAGAATTTCGCGCATGAGCGTCACATGTTTCTCTGTACTCCGCATCGTTGATACAATTCCATCAATCATATAAATATGCTGGCCGCTCATCTCATCCATTGTCAACTGATTGCGAACAGTCTGGCGAAGCAGCGTGGATGAGATGAAAGTCCAGCGCTTATTGGCTGATACACAGGCAGCAACGGTTGATTCTGTCTTCCCAACCCGTGGCATGCCCCGTACTCCAACAAGCTGATGCCCGTCCCGCTTAAAAATTTCAGCCATAAAATCGACAAGCACCCCGATCTCTTCCCGTACAAAGCGGAATGTTTTCTTATCTTCCGCATCGCGTTCGATATAGCGACCGTGACGAACGGCCAGGCGATCGATTATAGTCGGCTGCCGCAATTTGCGCAGCGTAATGTTTTCCACTTTTTCAAGTGCGCTTCCAAGTAACTCAATTTTTTTAGCGTCGTCTGTCTGAACAAGCATCCCACGACGACGATTAATTTTACCGTTCAGCGACTCCACTCCGTTAATCGTTACAATATTGATGGATAACATACCAAGGAGGGAAGCGACGTCCCCGAGCAAACCGGGTCTATTTTTATGAATTTCGTATTCAAGATACCAATCCTGCTTTTCTGGTTCCATCTTGCGCCTTACGCCCTTTCTCACCTGTTCTTCTTCCATAACGACATTATTCTACACTAAAAAATAAAATTCTTCCAACATAAATAAGGAAAGACGCAAGGAAAACTTGCAAAAATAGAAAATCCCCTCCAGAAAAGAGGGGACAGCCCGCATTACTGCTTTTTGTTTTGCACGTAGTTGATCATAACACTTGCCATTGCGCGGCGTTCCTCATCGTTCCCTGCATCCCACAGTTCTTTCAGCAGACGCTCCTCGTCATTTTTCGGATCTACCTGATTGGACAGGTAGGTGCCGATCTGGTATGCAGCATTTTCCATTGTATCGCGATTCATACCGCTGTTTGCTGCCTGTGTCACACGGCTGGCAAGAAAGTGTTTCCAGTCATCGAAGCTCTCAAGGATTGACATGTAACTTCCTCCTTCATGTTGGCATTGCAGGGGGTATGCTTCCCCTCCATTTGTAAGGTGCCACACGCCTTTCCTTTTTATACACGATGGGTCAGCAAATCCAGGCACCGTTTGGACTGATCACCTGGCCGTTCACGTATGCTGCTTCCTCCCGCGCCAGAAACGCTGCCACCGCTGCTACTTCTTCCGGTGTGCCCGCTCGCCCGGCGGGAATATCGTCTGCAATCGCTGCTAACTCGTCTGGGCTAAATGCATTTGCCATCATCTCAGTCGCAATCATCCCCGGCGCAATACAGTTCACCGTAATGCCGGATGGCGCTACCTCCTTGGCAAGTGCTTTCGTAAACGCAATCACCGCGCCCTTAGCTGTAGAATACAACACTTCAAAACTTGCTCCCGTTAATCCCCATACAGATGAGACTGTAATAATACGTCCAAATCCTCGGCGAACCATATCCGGTACGGCCTGGCGGGCACAGAAAAACGGGGCACGCACATGCACATTCATCATGGTATCCCACTCCGCTCCGCTCACATCCTGAATGAGTCCATAACGACTTATGCCCGCATTGAGCACGAGAATATCTGGCGTGCGAGACAAACCCGCTTCCCAATCCGCACTCCCATCTGTCTGCGAAAAATCAGCTTGTATCAGTGTGACATGCGCACCAAACGTACGGCAGCGATCGGCCACACACTCTGCCTCTTCCCGTGCCCGATTATAATGAAGCACGAGATCATATCCATCCTGCGCGAAGCGGACGGCCATTGCCGCCCCAATTCCCCGGCTCGCACCTGTAATACCTGCAAGCCTCCGCTGGCGTTCCTCCACTGTCTCTCTCCCTCTCTATATCTACTGCTTCGTCTCAGACGACGTCACGATTGACACGGAAAACTGCTTGAAGTCGACATGTTCACGCAATCGCTCGTTTACATCAGCAAGCGTAATTGCTTCTAGCACATCCACACGGCGGAACAGATCCGTACCACCAAATTTATATTTCGTAAAGGAGTTAGCAATGAACTCCACCGAATTCAATGACCGTAAAAACTCCCCGATTTTCTTTTTGCGTGACAGTTCAAATGACTCTTCATCAATTCCTTGTTCCACAATGTGTATAAGCTCCGTCCGAATAGTAGACACGAGCGCATCTGGATCTTTTGTATCGCCGCCGATTACCGAAAACCCATACGCCACTTCTCCTGAGTAATCTGCACCAAAGCTATCCGTAATCAACCCTTCATCATACAATTTCTGATATAGGGCTGAACTCGGACTAAATAGTACATCCATCACAATCTCGGTCGTAACTTCTCGCTTTAACAGAGCTTCTCCTGTAAGACCCGGCTCCTTGTCCTTGAAGCCAAACATGCACTTTGGTACCCCAACTGGCAGGTGAACGACAGAACGCTCCTGGGCTACAGAAATCGGCTCCTCTGGATAAAAGCGCGGGATCTCTGCCTGTTTTTGATACGGCTTTGCAGCTTGATTGCGGCGCACAAGTTCGATCATTTCATCCGGATTTACAGCGCCCACAATAAACAACAGCATATTGGACGGATGATAAAACGTGTTGTAGCAATCATACAGTAGATCTTTTGTAATCGCACTGATTGATTCGACCGTTCCCGCAATATCGATTTTGACCGGATGATGATGATAAAAGTTCGCAATCAATCCGAAGTACACCCGCCAGTCGGCATCGTCATCATACATACGAATTTCCTGGCCAATGATTCCTTTTTCCTTCTCTACATTCTCATCCGTAAAATGCGGGTCCTGCACAAAATTCAGCAATGTCTCTACATTATGCGGCACATCCTGCGTGCTTGAGAACAAGTATGCTGTTCGATCGAAGCTAGTAAAGGCGTTGGCAGATGCGCCGTGTGCCGAGAATTCAGCAAACACATCGCCTTCCTCCTGCTCAAACATTTTATGCTCCAGAAAATGGGCAATACCGTCCGGCACATGCATCCGCTCTTTGCCTGGCTGTGCGAATTCATTATCAATCGAACCGTATTTCGTTGTAAACGTTGCATATGTCTTACTGAAGCCCTGTTTCGGCAAAATGTACACCTGCAGGCCATTCGGCAGTTCTTCGTAATATAACGTCTCATTCAGTTGTTCATACTGTACCGTTTTCATCAGGCTTCCCCCTTACCGCTCAGGAAATAAATCGTGTCGATCTGTACCTGCTGGGCAACACGCGCGATGTCTTCTTTCGTAACGGCCTGAATCGCTGCCAGCGTTTCTTCCAGCGTCCGGCGTTTACCCGCGATGCGACCGTTATAATCCATGCTGGCAATTGCAGATGCACTATCTTGCGTTTCCCGCAACTGGTTAATGAGCATCGCCTTCGTCTGATTAAGTTCGAGATCGCTTATATCGCCACTCGCCATCATCGCTAGCTGCTCTTTAATGATACTAAGCGCCTGCTCGTAGTTAGCCGTTTCAATCCCGGACATAATCATACATAGCCCCTTCTGGCTTTCCAACTGTGAGACTGCATAATAAGCAAGCGATGCTTTTTCCCTCACATTCATAAACAGCTTGGAATGCGGAAAAGCACCGAGCACACCATTATAGACCATAAGGGTGACATAATCACGATCAACGTATGTAATGCCAGTACGCAGTCCAATGTTAAGCTTGCCCTGAGCCACGTCCATTTCTTCTTTCACCACATTCGCTGTTTCGGGGGCAGATACTTGAACCATCGTTGGAAGTGCTTGCCCTCCGTAAGCTGGTAGCGACAGATGGCGATCAATCAATATCTGTACCTCATCCGGGTTCACATCCCCTACCACATACAGGTCAATCGGATACGCTGTCAAAACATGCTGATATAACTCATACAGCGACTGCGGCGTAATCGCACTAATCTCTTCCTTACGCCCATATACAAGCAGGTGATACGGTTCTCCCTGACACATCTCTTCTACAAGACGCTGGTTCGCATACCTCATTTTATCATCAATTAATCCTGCAATCCGCTTCGTTAGCGCATCCTTCTCAAGCGCCACGAACTTCTCGGAGAACGCACCATTCTCTACTAGCGGACGCAACAACACATCTCCAAAGAAAGCGACCGCCTTCTCAAGCAACGGTTCTGCCTCATGCAGAAATTTTTCATTCGCCACTTCGAGATACAGCTGAATAATTTGACGTTCGCCTCGCTTCATCACTCCCGTGCTAAAAACAGCGCCGTATAACGCATCAAGATGACGCTGAAGGCTCGCTGGGTCAGGGTGATTCGCTGTCCCACGCCCCAGTACGTTCGGCAGAAGTGCTCCCTTCGTTACGAGTTGTTCATCAAGCGGCAGTGCGATGTTCATAAGGATCGTCGTCGTTTTAAATTTATCAGTCGGCAATATATGTACGCTGCGACCTGGGTTCGTATGGCTTACAAATGTTAGTTCACTCATCTCGTCGCTCCTTTCTCTCTTCCGTTATTGTACCCCATCTGGAAAGGTACACCAACACTGCTATAAATCAGACGTATAGAAATGTTCTTCCTCTTCCTGACTTTCCGCCTCAGTCATCGCATGCATGCGACCACAATTAGGTTCTAAGCACAGCATCCCCACCAGATTGCGATCCTGATAGGGCATCCCCTGCTGACTTCCGCAATACGGACACTTCCATGCCATAAATAAAAACTCCTTTCCGATCATACTATTTGTAGTCTGTACCAGGAAAGGAGTTTTAAACAGTATTGTACACCTGTTTTGTTATGCTTATTTGTCGAAACGTTACTTATCTCGTCTATTCTTGCGCTTCCCCGGGAAATTTATTGCTGCATATTCGTATCAGGCGTAGCGACAATAAGCGAATCGAGTTGACGTAACCAGCCGTTAGAAGCGCAAAGATCAGCTTCGATCTCTACTAAATCTGTTGTTGTATTTAACAGCCTAGCCAATTCCCTTACCTCTACGCATCCCTTCTCCCATACGATCGATAACAGTTCATTTCTAAACATAGTATGCCTCCTCTCTTATTGCACTGCCTGTATTACTATTTTCATCATACTTTATTTTGTATGAAAATTTTGTCTTTACATGTCAAAGCCTTTTCACTTTTTTATGCCTTTATTCGGCAAAGTCTTGACAGCAGCTTTTCCACGTTTTACAATCCATGCAAGTGCATACTTACATGAAAAAAATAAAAATAAGGAGCGAGGTAATTGGAAAGCACGCCCAACGAGACACGCGAAAAAATCTTACAGGCTACCATTACACTCATGCGTGAAAAAGGAATAAAAGCGATGACTACCCGATCGATTGCAGAAGCTGCCGGGGTGAATGAAGTAACACTATTCCGTCATTTTGGAAATAAAGCCGGTTTGATCGGGGCAGCAGTCGCCACCTTTTCTTATGTACCTAGCATTACAAAAGCGTTCCGCGAAACGATTACGTGGAATCTTGAACACGATCTTTATTTGTTTAGCAAGGCGTATTTTGATGTAATGGAGCAAAACCGTGATGTGATTGTGATCGGCTTCAAAGAGGCAGATCAGCTACCGGAACTTCAGGAGGAAATCGCCAAAATTCCTCGCCAGCTCAAAGATCTGCTCATCGAGTATTTAACCGAAATGCAGCGGCGCGAGCATGTGATTGAGACGGACATCGAAGCACAAGCCATGCATTTTATCTGGATGAATTTCGGTTATTTTATTTCCCGAGCACGGTTTCAACAACGAATCACGATGCTTACGCATGACGAATTTATCCGCAGCTGCCTGCATATACTCGCACGCGGACTGACTCCATAATTTTTTTACACATCATGCAAGTATGTACTTGCTTCACTGTATACCAAGGGGGAATTTTGATGGACAAAAAGAAAGTGGCCCGCACGCTAATCGGAGGCGTGATTGTGGCGGCGCTCGGGATAGTCGGGTATTACGGGTATGAGGATTACTACTATGTCAAAACTGAAGACGCGGCTGTAACCGGGGATATTTACAAAGTAGCGTCCACGATTCCAGGTAAGATTGCCCGGGAGACATTTGAAGAGGGCAGTCAGGTAAAGGCGGACGATATTTTGTTTGAACAGGAACAGACGAATGTCGGCAGCGTAGATAATGCTTTCGTTCGTTCTCCGATCACAGGTGTTGTGCTGCAAAAAATCGCCAAGCCGGGGGAAGTCGTCGCAGCAGGCAGTACACTTGCAACAGTTGTTAGCAAAAAAGATTTGTACATTAAAGCCAATATCGAAGAGACAAATGCAAATCGAATTAAGATTGGACAGCCTGTTGATATTGAGATCGACATGTATCCAGGCACGGTATTTCACGGCAAGGTCAAAGAAATTATGGAGGCAACACAATCTGCCTTTTCTCTGCTTCCGCCGATGAATACCGGGGGCAACTTCACCAAGGTCACCCAGCGTGTGCCGGTCAAGATCGTGTTTACAGACGGCCCGTACGATTTCAAGCCTGGATTGAACGCTGTCGTGAAGATTCATGTGCGATAAGGAGGTAGCCTGATGAAACCATCTTTCTGGCCCGCCCTGTTTGCGATCGTAACGGGCACGTTCATGGCGATTCTTGATACGAGTATTGTAAACGTCGCCCTCCCTAAAATGATGAATGTGTTCGGCGTATCTGCCTCAGAAATTCAATGGGTGCTCACCTCGTATACGTTAGCTATGGCTGCTGTTATCCCACTCACGGGCTATCTCGGTGACCGATTCGGCATGAAGCGTACGTATATTAGCGCGTTTATCCTTTTTACCGTCGGCTCGTTGTTGTGCGGCATTGCCTGGAGCAACACCAGCATGATTGTCGCCCGCATCATTCAGGCGATTGGCGGCGGCATGCTTATGCCAGTCGGTCAGGCACTTATCTATCATGAGGTCCCGCAGGAGAAAATGGGACCGGCAATGGGAGTATTCGGCATCTCGGCTATGGTTGCGCCTGCGGTGGGACCGACACTGTCTGGCTATATTGTCGAGCATTTAGATTGGCATTTTATTTTTACGCTGAATGTACCAATTGGAATCATCGGTATTCTGCTTGCTTGGACATTCCTGCGCGAAACGCCAATTCGTACTGATCTTCGCTTCGATCTACCCGGCTTTTTGTACTCTGCTCTTATGCTTACTACTTTGCTTCTAGCCGTGGCAAAAGGAGAAGAAAAAGGTTGGACATCGTTTTATATCGTTAGCCTGCTGATGGCGTCGTTGATTTGTTTGCTGCTGTTTGTTTATCGAGCACTGACGACAAAACAGCCTATTTTGAACATTCGTCTGATGGTCATCCCTGATTTTACGCTTGGCATGGCGGTAAACTGCCTCATGATGATCGGCATGTTTGGCGTCGTCTTTCTTATTCCGATTTATGCGGAGAATCTGCTGGGCTATTCTGCCATGAAAACCGGTGTACTTATGTTGCCGCAGACGCTAGCGCAAGGGTTCATTACGTTTATTACATCAGCGATTTTGCTTAACCGGATGGGTGGTCGAAAGCTCATTCTACTTGGACTTATTATTTCTTCTCTGAGCGGCCTTCTCCTCATTCATCTGAATGACCAGACATCATATAGCTACATCCAGCTCGTTCTACTTCTGCGCGGCTTCGGTCTTGGCTTCTGTATGATGACATCGATGCAGCTACCACTTCAGGCGCTTACTCGTGAACAGACTGGTGGCGCAACCGCTCTGCTGAATGTAGCGCGTCAGATTGCGACATCTGTTGGAGTTGCCATTCTTACATCTGTCTATCAGACACAAGGAACGAAACATGCTGTGCATTATGCTGAAACTGTGACAGCAGACAACTTACCTACCTCCACCTATTTATCCGCAATGCAGCAGCAATATGTGGGGGCTGGACTCGACAGTTCACAGGCATACGGACAGGCGATGGCGTCAGTAGCTGGACTTGTTCGCAAATATGCAGCCATTCAAGCACTCGACGATGCATTTCTTGTCTCTTTATTATTCCTTGCAGCCGCCATTCCAATCACTCTGCTCATTAAAGAAACAAAACCAGCGACCAGAAAGCAGGACGCTCCGCTTGCAGCCGAAGCGTAAACCGCTGGTATAACAGGAGGAATTTTATGAACAGATTACGATTCATCGCACCTGGACTTCTGCTTCTTGTCGCACTCACCGGCTGCGATACGGCAAAGCCAACGAGTCTGGCTATGACAGGCGATGCCAAAACCACAACTCAATCCATATCGGGCAAAACAAGCTATTCTGGTCGCCTGACTGCTGTTGTCGAGACCGTGATCGTATCACGCATATCCGGTCGGGTAGCTGGCGTACATAAAGATGTAGGCGATACGGTTAAGCCGGGTGATGTACTCGTTACACTGGAGCAGACCGATCTTGCAGCGCAGCTAAACAGTGCACAGGCGGATCTAGCTGCTGCCGAAGCCAAATACGCAGAAATCAAACGCGGCACCCGCACTGAAGAGATTCGTGCCGCACAAGCTGCCTATGATCAAGCATACGAGCGCTACCTAGATGCTAAAAAAGGCAAACGTCCAGAAGAAATCGCCAAGCTGGAAACAAGCGTACTTGACGCGAAAACAGCGCTCGATGCCGCCTCTGTCAAATGGAACCGCGCCAAACAGCTATACAGCCAGGGCGCACTTGCCAAACAATCATACGAAGATACTGAACTAGCCTTTAAGCAGGCTGATGCCCGCTATGCAAACGCGAAAAATGATCTCGCACTTGCCCGCGCAGGCTCCACCCCTGAAAATCTGCGTGCTCTGGCAGCCACTGCTGAACAGATGAAAGCCTTGCTTGCAAAAGCTCAAAATGGAAGCATCCCCGAAGCAAAAGCGCAAGCCGCTGCTGCGGTAGACAAATCGAAAGCACTGGTCGACGTACAGACATACAACCTGGCAAACAGTACGATTAAAAGTCCGAGTAAGGGCATAGTTGCGACAAAAACTATCCATCCAGGCGAGCTGGCAAGTCCTACTCAACCACTCATGACGATTGTCGACTTAGATGAGATGTACGTATCTACTAGCGTACCGGAGCAGGAGCTGCTCCATATTAAGGTCGGTCAGCAGGCTTCTGTACGAGTTGAAGCACTGCAACAAACCCTGCCTGGTACGATTAAATCAATCAGTCCGAAAGCTGATCCCGGTACGAACAAATTTACCGTGAATGTTTTGCTTGCCAATCCTAACCATACGCTACGCTCCGGTATGACGGGAATCGTTACCTTTAAATAAGTCAGCAAAATAAAACCGGACGGCTTTACGCTCTGTCCGGTTTTATTTTGCTTTTACAACGTTTAGTTCACATAATGTGTTTATGGTTGTGCACCCTGCTTTTTCTCATTATCAGCATACGAAATCCAGTCACTCCAGCTTCCTGTATACAGCTTCACATTGCGATATCCGATCTGCTCCAAGGCAAACAAGTTTGCACACGCCGTCACACCAGACCCGCAATATACAATGACCTCTCGATCACGCGGCACCTGAGCAAAATGACGCTCCAACTCTTCATTCGTTTTCCATATCCCGTCACCATTCACAACATGCTGCCAATCATAATTGACTGCACCCGGAATGTGGCCGCCTACTGGATCAACGGTTTCTGCTTCACCCGTGTAACGGTTATACGCCCGCGAGTCGATCAGCAGCGCCTCTCCATTCTTGCAATTTGTTCGCACATCTTCCATAGAACGCAGCATCTCAGCTTGAATACGCGGCTCATAAGCTGTACGCTGTACGCGCGGTATTTCTTTCGTAAGCGGATATACCGCCTTCCATGCTGCATACCCGCCATTCAGCAAGGCTACCTGTTCATGTCCGATATAGCGCAGTAATCGATACGCGCGGGCAGCCATCGCTCCATTCTGGTCATCATATAATACAACCCGCGTCTCATGAGTAATGCCCGCTGCTTCGACCACACGTACAAATTCGTCTACCGACGGCCATGGATGACGTCCACCATGTGCTGCTTTCGGTGCTGATAGGTCACGTTCGAGATCCCAGTAGATCGCCTCAGAAATATGTCCTTCTTCATATGTCGTCCGCCCCGCTTCCGGGTCTCCCAACACGAACCTACAATCGATAATTCGCACATCCTTTTCTTGCCCATTCTCCTTCAACCATGATACGGTAACAAGCTTGTCCATTGTACGTCTCCTCTTCTCAACTGCCTGATTAGCAGGAATTTTAAAGCGTTTACAGAATTACTTATAAGTATACCGGAGAAAAAAGGAGGCAGACAATTAAAAACATATGACCTTATGAAATGTAACCGTTATGTCACACAACGGTTAGTTGCTCCGCAATATAATACATGTATGATCGTATTAATAGCATTTTGACAATCCCAAACTTGCTGGAAAATTGGAGGTGTCTGTCGCCTAGCGCGATATACCATGAGTGAAAAATATGTATACCTGTTCCATGAAGGTAATGCGTCGATGAACGAGCAGCTTGGACGTAAAGGTGCGAATCTTGCGGAAATGGCCGGTCTCAACCTGCCGGTACCGCCTGGTTTTACCATTACGACGAGCGCATGCCGACGCTTCTACGAAGAAGGAAAAAAGATTCATCCTCTGATTGAGCAGGAGATCTACAAAGCACTCGATTTACTGGAAGAAAAAACAGGCAGACGTTTTGGTCACCCAGAAAATCCGCTGCTTGTGTCTGTTCGTTCCGGTTCATCCACTTCCATGCCCGGCATGATGGATACGATTTTGAATCTTGGAATGAATGATTATACGGTGTCCGCCTTAGCAAAACAAAACGGGCTGACACACTTTGCCTATGACTCGTATCGCCGCTTCATCCAGATGTTTGGCTCCATCGTACTTGGAGTGGATAGCGATCTATTTGAAGATGAACTTGAGAAAATGAAGGAAGCAGCCGGAGTTACGCAGGACTCACAACTAAGCACGGAACACCTGTTAGACCTAATCGTAACGTTCAAAGACATTGTATGCCAGGAGAGCGGTCGCAAGTTCCCACAAGACCCGCGCCAGCAGCTGCTGATGTCGATTGGAGCGGTGTTTGATTCATGGTACAACAACCGGGCGATGATCTATCGGCGTATTCACAAAATCCCGAATCATATCGGAACAGCTGTCACCATTCAACAGATGGTATTTGGCAATTTGGGCCCGAATTCAGGAACCGGTATCTCCTTCACCCGCCATCCGTCCACCGGGGATGATCAACTATTTGGGGAATTCATGTTTAATGCCCAGGGTGAAGATATTGTGGCTGGTATCCGTACGCCGCTTTCGCTTGACGTGTTGCGTCAGAAGCTGCCAGCTGTATATGATGAGTTTGAACAGGTAGCCATTCAGCTTGAACGCCATTACCATGATGTGCAGGACATTGAGTTTACCATTGAAGAGGGAAAGCTGTACATTTTGCAGACACGATCTGCGAAACGAACAGCAGAAGCCAACATTAAGATTGCAGTCGATATGGCAAATGAGGGCCTGATTACAAAAGAAGAAGCGATTCTGCGCGTAGACCCAGGTTCCCTCTCGCCGCTTATGCAGCATACAATTGACCCGGATGCAGACTTAGAAGTGCTTGGCTACGGATTAGAAGCAAGTACAGGGGCTGCCACCGGCATTATTGTATTCGACGCCGAAGAAGCAGAACGCCAGCATCGTACCGGACATTCGGTTATTCTTGTCCGCCAGGAAACCACACCAGAAGATATTCATGGCATTGTCGCCAGCTCAGGCGTATTAACAACACGCGGCGGGGTCACAAGCCACGCGGCTGTCGTAGCACGGGATCTCGGCACACCGTCTGTCGTCGGATGTGAGTCGTTTAAAGTCGATATGAACCAGCGCCAGCTCATTACGGATACGACCGTGCTGCATGAAGGTGATGTCATTACCATTTGCGGCTCCACCGGACGTGTGATTCTCGGTGAAGTACCGCTTGTACCGCCTAGATTCTCTCAGGAATTCCGTACCCTTCTCGGCTGGGCGAATGAATATAAAACATTAGAAGTACACAGCAGTGTAAATACGCCGCAGGAAGCGGAACTAGCAGCACGCATGGGCGCAGAAGGCGTGGGCTTATGCCGCACCGAGCTCATGTTTATGGACCCGGAGCGCCTCCCAATTGTGACCCAGATGATTCTTGCCCCTACAAAGCGGGAGCGGCGCAGAGCACTAAATAAGCTTATTCCCATGCAAAAATCTGATTTCTGCGGCATCTTCCGCGAGATGGAAGGCAAGCCGGTCACCATCCGACTGCTTGATCCGCCACTGCACGAATTCCTGCCGAATCCATCCCAACTGGCGATTGAAATTGAACGGGCTCGTGTGGCAGGAGATCTCGAACTCTTGGCGGAAAAAGAAGAGTTGCAGAAACGAATCAGCGTCCTGCATGAGCTCAATCCGTCGTTTGGTCATCGCGGTTGCCGGATCGGCATTACGTACCCGGAAATTTATGAAATTCAGACACGCGCTATTGCAGAAGCGGCTCTACAGCTCAAAGCGCAAGGGATTACGGTCTATCCGAACATCATCGTGCCGCTCGTCAGCGACTGGCGCGAGATGAAAGCTGTGAAAGAAACCGTGACCGAAACGCTCGAACAAGTATTCAGTGTGTACCGTGATCGCATCGATATCCCGGTCGGTGCCTTTATCGAGCTACCACGCGCCTGCATGACGGCCAATAAAATGGCCCAATACGCCGATTTTTTCACATTCGGTACGAACGATTTAACGCAATCAACGTACGGCTTCAGCCGTGATGATGCAGAAGGCAAATATCTGGCTTACTATCTCGATCATAAGATCCTACCGGAAAACCCGTTCGTTGTCCTCGATGAGGAAGGTGTCGGTCAGCTGATTACATACAGCATCAAGCAGGGTCTCATACAGAACCCAAATCTTCGCCTTGGTGTGTGCGGCGACCATACGAGCGAGAAAAACTCGGTTCTCTTCTTGCAGAATACTGGATTGAATTTTATTTCGTGCCTGCCACCACGCATCCCGGCAGCACGCCTAGCTGCTGCCCAGGCGGCGATTAAATCGGAAATCGCTTCGGTATGAGCGATTATGGCGCAGAGATGGATGTCTCTGCGCTATTTTTATGCAACTTCACATGTCTGCGATTCGTACATAGTAGGAAGAGAGAAAGAAGGAGAGATTACTGTTGGACAATACAAAAAAAGAAAAACGCGGCTGGAAAACGCTTGGCGGTATTGGCGGGTTTCTACTGCTATTCGGTGGGAAACTAAAATTCCTACTGCCAATTCTTAAAATGGGGAAATTCGGCACGATGATCTGGAGTATGCTCCTATCAATCGGCGCCTATATGTTAATTTATCCGTGGAGCATCGCGCTTGGCCTTGTAGCGATGCTGCTGATTCATGAGCTTGGCCATGTCTGGGCCGCTAAGCGTCGGGGGCTACCTGTCAGTCTGCCTGCCTTTGTTCCGTTTTTTGGCGCAGCTGTGATGATGAAAAAACTGCCGCAGGATGCAGAGACAGAGGCGTATATTGCGATTTATGGACCGTTTATTGGCGGGCTCGGTGCAATCGCCGCACTTATAATGGGATTTGTGACTGGCTCTGAGCCGCTGTATGTTATTGCCTTTCTCGGTTTCCTACTGAACTTATTCAACCTACTTCCTATGTATCCACTTGACGGAGGCAAGATCGCCGCTGCGATCTCCCGCTGGTTATGGGTGATCGGACTCGTTGGAGGACTTGTGCTGATTGTGCACTTCAAAATGTTTATTCTGTTACTATTCTGGGGGCTGTTTGCCTGGGAATTATACAGCAGCTACCGCCGCAAGAAGAAAGCTGCCGCCGTACCGGAACCGATCACTGCCTCTCCGTTTACTGCACAGTATATTGTCTGGTCAGTTCCACGACGCCTGTTTGATGAACAAGGAGCGTTTATTCCGGCAATTGAACATTCGCGGCGCCTACCGTTCCATCATGTAGGAGATATCACGGCGCAAAAAGATGTCGTCGTTCTTTATTATCCGGGGCTTGATCATGAAGAAACGTTCTCATTCACAGACGGTCTAGTTCATGACGCACAGCTTGTTCAAACACGGGTAGAAGGCGATACGGTACATTTAGGCATCAAGCTTACTGTGGAACGATACGAACCGGTGCCAGAAGAGGTTCATATGATCCGTGACGAGCCGTACTACGAAGTACCAGCACGCATCCGCTGGATATACGGGGCAGCGTACATCGGGCTTGCTGCTGTGCTGGCGGCAGGCATGATGTATACGTCTACCTTTATGAATACAGTTCGCTAACCGAAAAAAAGGAGCTCTCCGATGAGCTCCTTTTTGCGTGTATCTGGCGTGTGTTTTTGACGAAATCGAGAATATAGGCAAAGCTGCACTACTCAAGCGGCTTCAGCTCAAATCCTTCCTCAAACAATTGTTTATATCGGATGTCCTCAAATGGTACATCCGTATGTGTATAATAGCGTGTGTCAAACACAATGCGTCCGTCTTCTGGAAACCCAAGGTTATCAAAGTATGGTTTTGCAAGCACAAGTCGTCTTTGAATTTCCGTCCACGATTCATACTGCCAGCAAATCTCAAGCTTATCGTTGAAGATGCTAAAATGCACGCCGGTCTCTGTAATGTACGGCATCACTTTTGTGTGCATAATATCACCATTCCACACGATCATATCTCCATTGGCAAGCAAAATCCCGCGCGCGTACTTCTCGTCACGGTATATATTTTTCACATCACGCCGTGTCGGATTCGTGCACAAAAACAAATCATCCAGATTGCCCAATCACTCCACCCCGTTTTATTTATTTATCTTGTAACTTATACTATTTCGCAATTACAGATACATATTCCTTCCTTTATACCTCGGTTTCTTCCTCCAGCCAATTATAGAATGGAAACTCCTGCTGTGCGGCTGCACCGGATTGCACCACTTCTCGCTTTTCTAACGAACGCGGTTGCTGATGCTTGCGAAACTTCAGGCTATGTTCACGTGCTTGCTTGGGGGTACGGATATTCTGACGATTCCATTCAAACAAAATCCGATCAATATATCGAAAAAATAGCTTGCCCGAAATAACCGCTTCCCGCAGCGCTGACATTATAAGCGCTTCGGAATATCCATCCTGATCCAGCCACATGGCCAGATTCTCACACTCAATTGGCGACAGCGGACGACCAAACTCTTCTTCAAAAATGGCGTACAAATTTTTGGTCCGACTCTCTTCGGTTTTCTCTTGCTCGACCCGTACCTTCTCCTGTAGACAGGCAGCAATTCTCCGATACAATAACGTGAAACAATACCACTCCGAACGAACGCCCGTTGTACTGTCTACTGCTTCCTCGATGGATATGTATTGCTGCTGCACAAGGCGCTGCATGATCTTGACAATCTCCGCTGCATCCTTCGACATTCGCTCTTCGATTTCATACAGCGTCGGGAACCGCTTCCCTTCTGTTTTAAATACAAGGAGATGAATGATCAGCATCATTTCCTCGTCTGTTAACCCAATCTGCCGATAATGCCGAAGCAGCAGGTTCGGCAGTGCCGTCGTCCCTGCTTCAAGCATTTCCAGTATACTATCACTCATCGAAATTCCACCCCTCATGTATGACGATTATAGCAGGATATGATCGACAAGTTTAGTCTTGTAAATTAACTTTCTTTTGTACGAACCCAGATAGTCTAACGGACCTGGAGCACTCATGAATTTTTTACTGGAAATCCACAGATTTTGTAGATACAATTAACGATGGAATAATACCCACATCCTCCATAAGGAATTCCCCCAGTGAAAATTATCCTTGCTAATGATGAGCAATCTAGCTCCTCTTCCACTTTGTACGGCAGCGCTGGGATGCTATCATCTCGCCACTATCCATTTTACTTTTACTCCTCCCTACTTTTGATTTACTTATTACGCTGATGCCAAGTATGGATGGAATTACCCTGTATTGTTTCATTCGCAAGAAATCTCACTGTGGCACTGTTCCAATTGGTAACTACTTAGATAATCCAAAACACCTATAAAGCAAATGATAGAGGGGAGAAATACCATGCAAAGTTTGCAAACAAAACTTCTGCTGTTTTTCGGAAGCCTAATCCTGCTCGCTGGCCTGCTGCTTAGTTACATTCTGTACGCAAGTTCCACGAAACTTGTCCTGTCTTCTGTCGGTACACAAGCTGAAGTTACCGCAGAAAAGGCGCGAGCACTCATTGATACCGACACATTAGTCGCCCTGACAACGGAAGCACTCAAAAAAACAGACGATGAAGAAAATGCCAAGCGAGTAACCATGCTACCAGGCTATGCTACGATGCGGGAGAAACTGTACGCATACAAAGAAATGAATGGACTGAAATACTTATATACGATGGCAGAAGTCAAACCAGGTACATATGCGTACATCGTAGACGGGGCAGCTCCAAATAGTGAAGAAGTCTCCTTGCCAGGGTTCACGGAAAAAAATGAGTATCCTCAACTAGCTTCTATTTTCGCGACAAAAACAGCGCAGATTGGTGAACTCAACTACGATGAGAAATACGGAGCAACGATTACGGCTTATATACCCGTAATGGATAAAGCCGGGCGTATGGTTGGCATTATTGGAGCTGACTTTGATGCGACGGCGATTTATAAAATGATGAGCAGCCAGAAAAAACATATGATTCTCATCACCTTCTGTATTCTTTTGCTTGCTCTTATTATCACCTATCTTGCTGCTCGTCTCATTGTTCGCCCGCTTCGTCTTCTGTCTCACACTGTACAGAAGATTCGTACGGGAGATTTGACCGCACATTTTGTTCATACAAGTAAAGATGAAATCGGGCAGCTTGCCCATGCATTCGAGGAAATGGTATCCGATCTGAACACGATGATCGGCGGAATCCATAACAGTTCACGTCAGCTAACTGACGCATCTGGTGAGCTAAATGTAAGTAAAGAAGCCGCCGTCAATACAAGTGAACGCATGGTGGAACAAGTAGAGCACCTAAAGCACGGTGCCGATGAACAGCTCCACATCATTCAAGATGTCAATCATACTGTACGGGCGATCTTTCAAGAAATTGAAAGCATTGCAACTCATTCAGAAAGCGTACACCAGCGTTCTGAGTCTGCTGCAGCTCTCGCCCGTCAGGGACATACAGATATTACAGGCGCAGTTGAACAGATGCGAGCCATTCAGACGTTACAAGCATCCCTTGAAGTAGACATTAGTCATCTCGGCCGACGCTCTCAAGAAATCGATGAAATCGTTGTGACAATCAGTCAAATCGCCGAACAAACGAATCTGCTCGCTCTGAATGCCGCCATTGAGGCCGCACGCGCCGGGGAAGCTGGCAAAGGGTTTGCTGTCGTTGCGGACGAGGTGCGCAAACTCGCAGAACAGTCTGGTAAAGCTGCTAGCCGCATTACCTATTTGATTGAGGAAATCCAGACACATACGTCACATGTTGTTGAACAGATGAGCACCTCTACTGGACAAATCGACAGCGGAGCTGTTGTAATTGAACGATCCGGCAGCGCCTTCACTGCCATTCTGGATGCCATTCATATCGTTACACAGCAAATTGAAGAAGTCACTGGATTCACACGTCAACTGGCCGTAAATAGCCGGGCTATTACACACTCGGTTGGCGATGTAGAAGCGATCGCCTCTCGTACATCAGCGGCGACAGCTACCTTCGGAATACTGACAGATGAACAGCAGGCAGTCATTGAAGAATTTACTGCGTCCATTGATGAGTTAACACAGATGTCACACCGGCTGCATGCCCTGATTGGAAAGTTCAAAGTGGAACAAGAGTAAAGAAACCAAAGACAAAATAAAGGCTGTCCCATGAGATAAGGGACAGCCTTTTTGTCGACGATTGTGATATTTATTCGCCTTCTACGAACTTTTTAATACGAGCCAGGCCTTTTTGAAGCTGTTCAAGCGATGTAGCATACGAAATACGAATGTGGTTCGGCGCACCAAAGCCGCTACCTGGAATCAGAGCCACATATTCTTTTGCCAGCAGTGCTTCTGCCCATGCATCTACATCTGAATAGCCGCCTTTTTTCATTGCTTCGCTTACGTTTGCAAACAGGTAGAATGCACCCTTCGGCGCCACACAGTGAATGCCCTCAATGTCATTCATCAGTTCTACTACTGCTTTGCGGCGCTTGTCGAATTCAACACGCATCATCTCAAGCGCTTCCTGTGAACCTTCGAGTGCTGCAAGTGCACCGTATTGAGCAAATGTTGTTGGGTTAGATGTACTGTGGCTTGACAGGTTCGTCATCGCTTTAATAAGCTCTTCGTTCCCTGCCGCATAGCCAATTCGCCAGCCTGTCATAGAGTATGGTTTGGACATACCGTTAATGACAATCGTACGATCATATACTTCTTGTCCAAGGCTTGCGATGCTTACATGTTCAGCACCATCATATACAAGCTTCTCATAAATTTCATCTGATACGATCAGGATGTCTTTCTCCACACATATATCTGCAAGCGCCTGCAGATCTTCACGGCTGTAGATGCTGCCTGTCGGATTGCTTGGGGAGTTGATTACAACCGCACGTGTTTTGTCAGTAATCGCATCACGCAGTTGTTGCGGCGTGATTTTGAATTCGTTCTCTTCCGCACCCTCTACGAATACAGGAACGCCATCCGCAAGTGTAACCATTTCCGGGTAGCTTACCCAGTACGGAATCGGTACGATTACTTCATCACCTGGATCAAGAATCGCTTGGAACAAGTTATATAATGCATGCTTCGCACCGTTGCATACAACGATCTGCGATGGCTTATATGTCAGGTTATTATCGCGCTGAAGTTTATCGCAGATTGCCTGCTTTAATTCCACAATTCCAGACGCTGCTGTGTATTTTGTCAGGCCTTGCTCCATCGCTTTAACAGCCGCATCAATAATATGCTGCGGAGTATTAAAGTCCGGTTCACCGGCACCAAGACCTACTACATCATAACCCTGGCTTTTCAGTTCTTTCGCTTTTGCCGTGATGGCAAGCGTCTTGGATGGAGTAATCTGCGCTACGCGCTGTGCTAACTTCATTACAGGGACCTCCTCAATCAAATCAAAAGTATGTACTATTTTGTAAATTCATAGCTCCTGTTCATTGTACCCTTAATACGTAAAAAAAGAAAGAAGCAACCCGAACTGGCTGCTTCTTTTTTAACAACATGTATGCTGTTCCTATGCCCGTAGCATATGTGAGTCGAGCTCTTCTACATTGTTTTTCTTCGGCAAGCGGCGGGCTTCTTCCAGCATAGCCCGGAATTCCTCGCCATTGAGCACTTCTTCACGCAATAGATGATCAAGCGCATGCGTAAATACCGGGAAATATTCACGAAGCACAGCGCGAGTGCGGTCTAATAGTTCGTTGAGAATCCGCTGACGCTCTTCATGCAACGCTTCCTTGCTCACCATATCAAGCTTCACAATACCCAGGTCAGACAAGCCGGTATCAATAATTGTATTTGCCAGATGCAGCGCCTGCTCGAAGTCGTTACGTGAGCCGGTACTGCGTCCACCGTACAGCATCTCTTCCGCAACCGCACCACCAAGTGCGATCATGATCTGCTGTTCAAGGTTTTCAAGCGTATACAAGTAGCGATCCTGCTGCGGGCTCTGGCGCACATAGCCAAGCGCCTGACCGCGCGGACGCAGTGATACTTGGGACACCGATTTCGGACGAACAACTTCCGATACAATCGCATGCCCTAACTCATGATTCGCCACACGTTCACGCTCTTCTGCTGTCGATTCACGATCTGTCTGCTCACCCATCATAACTTTGTCAATCGCCTGAGCGAAGTGACGCTGCGTAATATCAGAACTCTTATCACGGAATGCATAGATAGCCGCTTCATTCGTTACACTCTCCAGCTGCGCACCAGAAAAATTAAACGTATCACGCGCAATCGCTTCAAGATCAACATCGTCAGCGAGCGGCTTATTCTTCGTATGAATCTTAAGAATCTGTTTGCGGGCTTTCATATCGGGCAGATCGACGACAATCTGACGATCAAAGCGGCCCGGACGCAGCAGTGCATCATCGAGCATATCAGCACGGTTTGTGGCCGCAATCATCAAAATACGTGGACTTTCAGACGTCGTAATCCCGTCCATTTCCGTCAGGAGCTGGTTAAGCGTCTGATCATACTCACGATGCTGATTGCCTTCACGTTTGCCGCCGAGCACATCGATTTCATCAATAAAAATAATCGCGCTATCCTGATTATTTTTCTCTGCTTTTTGCTTCGCTTCTTTAAAAAGATCACGAACACGCTGAGCTCCGACCCCGACATACATCTCCACAAACTGTGAACCAGATGCAGCCACAAAGGCAGAATTCGTGTAATTCGCTGCTGCTTTGGCCATCAGCGTTTTTCCCGTTCCTGGCGGTCCCGTTAACAGCATGCCTTTGAGCGGGCGGATGCCGTACTGTTTCAACGAATCTTTATGAATTAGAAAGTCGAGCGCTTCCTTCAATTCCTGCTTGGCACGCTCCTGCCCGCCAATTTCGCCAAACTGGGTCGTTGTTTGGGGTACTTCTACTGTTTGTTTTTTCTGTGTTAAACTCATCCCGCCTTGTTTAGACAGAAGAAACGCCAAAATACCAAACACAAGCACCGCAATGATGAATGGTGCAATGTTCACACCGATAAACACGAGAAACGCCAGAAGGACCGGGATCACACCAATGATTATCTCTTTACCCATTATTGCGGATCACCTCTTTATAGCGCGGAAGCACCGTATAATATGGATGTTTGCCATCGTTTAAATAAATGTACACATTCTGATCGTCCATATACGAGCTTGCATTTTTCAGATTGTGCTGTTGTTTCATGGTAGCGAGTACAGATGGAATTCGTGAGTACGTATGCAAGTCCATCGCCTCTGCAATCGAAAACTCATACTGCTGCCATACATTCTTCAGTGCATTATTCTCACCGTTCAGTT
The DNA here is from genome assembly GCF_028471905.1 of Aneurinibacillus uraniidurans. NCBI lineage: Bacteria > Bacillati > Bacillota > Bacilli > Caryophanales > Paenibacillaceae > Aneurinibacillus > Aneurinibacillus uraniidurans. The sequence continues at coordinate 2,494,734 of NZ_CP116902.1, forward strand.
CAATATCTGCTTTCTTACCGTTCGTTTGTTCTTTTACAACCTTCTGTACTGCTTTATATTGCTCCGCAAATTTATCAGGGTCACTGAACTTCAGTTCAAGTTTAACCGCATCACGTCCCATTGTGATATGGTCAACCTTCACACCCTTCATGGCGGAGATTTCTTCGACAATTGGTTTTTTCACAAACTGATTTTGAAAGATGTACCAGCCACCGAACAAGAGCACACTGCTCACGATAACTGATAAGAATATAGGCATTGCACGAAACTTCATTTCTCCACCCCTCTCTCCAGAAGTGATATATCATTTGTATATCAAACAGTATAGCATACCTGTATCATGCTGGGGAATTATTTTTCCTGCCAAAAAAGAGAGAGTTTGTGTGTTTTGTGGAATGGCGTAACTTTGGTGGGGGAAGGAGAGAAGAGAGAAGCCGTTCGCTCGGGTACGCTTGGCAGGGATGTATGGACTGGCCGCTTCAGGAGCCCAGCGAACGTGCCCGCAAAGAAAAGCACAGGATGTTTTTTCATGGAAGGATTGCGGGCAAAGGCTCGTTGGCCGATCTCCTTCCGCTGGGGGAAAAGCGTACAGACGCTCTCTTGCTTCTCTCTTCTCTCCCTCCCAACAATGTTTCGATTCACAAAAACAAAACTTAGAGTGTACGGCAAAGCCGTACTAAAATCAGTGCTTGATGAGTGACGGATGAACTGAGCGGAGAAGGGAGGCAGCTCGGAACGCCTGTACGCGCGTTGCTCAGCGGAAGGGTTCTGGTGCACGGGCTTTTGCCCACAATTCTTCTACGAAATATCTTCATCGCCCTTTTGTGGGCGAGTGCACCGGGGCCCTGGAGCGGACAGTTCATACATCCCTGCCAAGCGTACCGAAGTGACAGATGCCTCCCTTCCCCGCTCCTCCACTGCACGTTGGACAGATCGATCCATCCCAGCTCTTCAAATGCAAAAAGGAGCGGCCTCATTCGCCACAGTATGGCTTTTGAGATCGCTCCGTTGTTATGTATGGCAGATTGATGGGGGGAAGATCAGAAAATGCTAAACATACGCCCCTGCTGCACGGAGATACTAAAGTCAAGCGCAGGAGGAGGTGAGCGTGTGCAGCAACCGCACCTTGCGCAGTGGATGAATGAGCTGCCGGAAGACGTACGCAAGCTGGTAAGTGAACAATGGACGCCGTCCTGGATGATGCTATCGTCGCCATTTCGTAGCGGACGAGAAGATCGTTCGTTTGCCGCTTTCCGCCAGCCAAACCTTCATGCCTGGGTTACACTTGAAGAACCCGGTTAAGAGCATTTTATTCTGATTTCATTCCCCTACCTACCCGACATTCCCTGCCGCACGATTGGGCAGGGCTTTTTATTTCTTTTCAAGCGTTGCAAACATGCGATTCGCATTCTCGATTACAGCAGTTTCATCCATGGTCAGACACTGGCCATCCTTCACCACTTGTACACCCTGCACGTATACGTCTTTCACATCGCGTCCGCTGGCCGCATAGACGACGTGAGAGATCGGATCATGCGCTGGCTGGAAAAACACTTGCTTCGAATCGATCACAATAAAGTCAGCCTCTTTCCCCACTTCCAGTGAACCGATGCGATCTTCCATAAAGATTGCTTCTGCGCCGCAAATCGTCGCCATGCGCAGCGCCTCTGTCGCTGGAACAGCTACCGGGTCCTTGCGTACACCTTTGTGCAGGAGTGCTACCATTTTCATTTCTTCAAACAGATCGAGGTTATTGTTGCTTGCTGAGCTGTCTGTTCCAAGTGATACACAAATGCCTTTTTCAAGCATTTCTGGTACACGGGCTACCCCGCTGCCCAATTTGAGATTGCTGATTGGATTATGGGATACTTTCACATCATATTTCTGCATAATGTCAAGCTCTTCATCCGTCAAATGCACAGCATGCGCAACGAGTGTTGGACGATTGAATACGCCAAGCTTCTCCAGATGCTCAACTGGACGCGAGCCGTAATCGTTCACATTTTGCTGCACTTCCCATTCTGTTTCAGACATATGAATATGAAGCGGCAGATCAAGTTCATACGCACGGGCTACAATGCGTTCAATATAATCTGGCGGGCATGTATACGCCCCATGCGGCGACATCATCGTCGTGATTCGACCACCAGCAGCTCCGTTCCATTTCGCAGCAAATGCGCTTGCCTCTTCGAGCTTTTGCGTTTGCACATCCGGCGGGCACAGCCCGATTACACCACGGCACAGACGGGCACGCATACCAGATTCGGCTACAAGCTCAGCAACGGTATCCATATGATCATACATATCAACAAACGTTGTCGTGCCTGTTTTTAGCATTTCTACGATTGACAAGGATGTGCCCCAGCGTACATGTTCTGCTGTGAACTGCGCTTCGAGCGGCCACATTTTAGTCTCCAGCCATTCTTGCAGCGGCAGATCGTCCGCATAGCCGCGCAGCAGAGACATCGCTGTATGGCCGTGTGTGTTTACAAGGCCCGGCATAACGATTCGGCCTTTTGCATCGATAACTTCTTCGTAGTCAGACAAATTGTCCGGCGTTGGTCCGACGTACGTAATCCGGCCATTCTCAAACGCAATAGCTCCGTCATATACTACGTCATTTTTTTCATTAACCGTCAACACTGTCGCATGAATGATAATTTTTTTCATAAAGTCCTCCTGTTGTATCTGCCTACAAATAATAGGCAAGACTGTGCAGCTCCATCGTGACATCTGCATCGTGCACGCGAACCCCTTCGATCACTCTAAGGTTTACGGGGGCGAAATTTAGAATGCCAGTTATGCCGCACCGCATCAATTCATCCGCTACGTTCTGTGCAGCTTCTGCTGGCACCGCGATAATGGCGATGCGAATGTTCATCTCTTTGACCGTTTCCGGAAGCGTAGATAACGCCTGAATGGTCAGTCCAGCGATTTTTTTACCGACTTTGTTGGGATCGGCATCAAAAATCGCCGTGATGCGCATGTTATCTTTTAGATAGGCATTATAATTACTAATCGCATGGCCAAGATGACCGGCTCCAATTAGCACGACATTAATTTTTTGATCAAGCTTTAGGATGCTTTTAATTTTTTCGATCAGATAATTCACTTCATAGCCGATCCCTTTGCGGCCAAATTCCCCGAAACAGGCAAGATCTTTACGAATCTGCGCCGGATTCAAGTCAAGTGCTTCCCCGAGCTGCTGGGAAGAAACCGTTCGTACATGCAGGTCCTGCAAGCTATCTAAATAGCGCAAGTATACGGGAAGCCGCCGTACGACGGCTTCCGAAATTCTCGGAACTTTCACCTTACGTCCTCTCCTTCTTACCGCGTTCCTTTTCCCTATGTAGTGGCCAGATTACGGTTTGTCCAGCCAATCTGCAATATCATCAAGCAGTTCTGTGGTGGGTTTCGTTAATACGGTCGTTTCCGGAAGTGACTGTAGGAACAGCCGCCCGTAGCGTGCCTCAACAATGCGGCGGTCATACACCAGTACGACACCACGGTCAGTACTCGTACGAATCAGACGCCCAAATCCTTGTTTGAAACGAATAACAGCTTGCGGAACTGAAAGCTGCATAAAAGCATTTTTCCGCTCTGCCTCAAGCTGCTGATTGCGTGCTTCCGTGAGCGGGTGATTAGGCGGCACGAACGGCAGGCGAACGATCGCCACACAGGACAGGTCCTCTCCTGGAATATCGATACCTTCCCAGAAGCTACTTGTACCGAGCAGCACACACGCCTCAAGCGTTCGGAACTGCTTTGTCAGCTTCGTTCGACTTCCTCCATCGACCCCGTGGCCAAGCACACTAATGTCAGCTTCTTTGAGCCGTTCCTTAAGCGGTTCGTACACGACCTTTAGCATCGAATACGATGTAAATAGTACAAGCATCCGCCCGCGTGTCGTAATAGCTACTTGTGCAAGCGAGTCAATCAGCGCCTGGACAAACTGTGCTTCTGACGAACCTTTGATGCTTGGAATATCGCTTGGAATACAAACAAGTGTCTGCTCTTTATAATGAAAAGGAGAAGCAAGCATAGCTGTGTCCATGCTGCCTTCTGCCAGCAAGTCCGCAAGCCCGAGCCGATCTGACGCATAACGAAACGATGACTGAACGCTCAAAGTAGCGGATGTTAACACAACACTTTCCTTTTTATCAAAAAACAGTTCACGCAGCGTGCCGGATACATCAATCGGTACGCGGTGCAAATATATGCCGCGTCGGGTACTGCTGCGCACATCCAGTTCAATCCAGTATACATACTCGTCATCGTTCTGCAATACCATATTGTGCAGCAGTTCTGCATACGACTGGCAGTCTTTGCATACACCGCCCAGGTCTGTCAGCAGCCCGCGCATGTCAGACGGCGCATCATCGCCATGAATCCCGGCATAAATCAGTTCTAGCTTACGCCCGACATCAAGCAGCATATCGACGCCGTTGCGCACCGCCGATACAGCAGCGCGTCCAAAGCGGCTATTCAAATCATCCGGCTTGTAGCGCATAACCGTATGACCGACTTCCTCCGCTTCTCTGGCACGCTGATACGACCACTGGTACAGCATCTGATACATCTCACGCATCGTATCCTTTGCTTCACGCACAAGCTGGTATGCCGTCTCAATCGCATGTTTGCTTTCTTCATAACTTCCTTGATCCCACGCTTGAACCGCTATCTCCACTTCTTCAAGCAGGCCCACTCCTTTATCAGGATGGAGGCGGGCAAGCATGCCCTCTACCTGATAGGAAGATACCATGTCCCCAAGATGATGGCTTGCCACTTCTTCAAAATGATGGGCCTCATCAATCACAGCATACCCATACGCCGGCAAAATCCGGTGCTCAGCGTGCATATCTGTAAACAACAACGAGTGATTCGTAACGATAACCTCAGCCTGCTGAGCCCGTCGCCGTGCCTGATGATAATAGCAACGGGAAAACCATTGGCACTGGCGGTTCAAACACGAGTTCGAATCGCTCTGCACCTGCTTCCAGTACACTTGCCCACCAGATGGCAGGCTAATTCCCTCCGCATCCCCGGTTTCCGTCTCTGTCAGCCATACAAGCATCTGCGATTTACTTAGCTGCACGTCATAATTATCTTGCGTCTCCTCTAGGCTGTGTGCAAATTTGCGCATACATACGTAGTTGTTCCGCCCTTTGAGCACCGAGATGCGTGGTGCATCCTCGCCAAAAATCGCTGTCAAAATCGGCAAATCCCGGTCATACATCTGTTCTTGCAACTGAATCGTATGCGTAGAGATAACGACTTTTTCCTGCTGCTGTTTCGCCCAGTATACAGCAGGGATTAAATACGCCAGTGATTTTCCTGTACCCGTGCCCGCTTCAACAAGCAGATGCCGCCCTGATTCAAACGATTCATACACTTGTTTCATCATCGTCACCTGTGCCGGACGCAGTTCGAATCCGGGCATGTACGCAGCAAGTGCTCCATCTTCCCCAAACAATCCATCCACAAACGAAAGAAAATCACCATCTAAGGCAAGCGGACTATCCGTTAGGCGCTCGGTCCCCAGTCTGCGCTTCAGACAAATCTGATGAACGGCTTCCAGCATCTCCCCTGGTTCATATTCTCCCGCTCTCACTTTGGCCTGCTCTACATCAGCAAGCAAACTCTCGATATCTGAATGGAAAGATCGACTCATCTGACGGAGCCGCTGAATGGTTAGAAGTGGCAAGCTTCTGAGTTTTTTAAGTAAATGTAGCAAAATATACGCCGTTGCTTCCGCATCAGAATCCGCCTGATGAGGTCGATCGTGCATAATATCAAGACCCACCGCCAAGTCGGACAGCCGATATCCCTCTTGTGCCGGCAGCAAAAGCCGAGAGAGCTCGACGGTATCGAGTAAAGGGCCTGTGAATGAACGATAGCCTGCATCGGCCAATGCATTCTGTAGAAAGGAAAGATCGAAGAAAACATTATGGGCGACAAACACCGCCCCATCAAGCATTTTTAACAGCTGTGGAAGCACGTCTTCGATACGCGGTGCATCTGCCACCATCTCATCTGTAATTCCTGTCAGCTTTTCAATAAAAGGAGAAATGGTCACTTCCGGATTGACAAGCGAAGCAAACCGGTCGACAATCTCGCCGTCTCGTACAAGTACCGCCCCGATCTGAATAATTCGATCTCCTTCTTTCGGACGATTACCTGTCGTTTCAAAATCGACCACCGCAAAAGTATTCAAACGTTTCACCTCTACCTCTTGTTCCCTTATTATTTTCTATTACTTAAAGCAGAAGTGCAATAAAAAGAAGCAGGAAACTTGCCTCTTATGACCAAAATTGCCATGCTTCCTGCTGTTTTCCGCTTGTATAATGAACAAATCCAGCATACAATTCACTCTCTGGAATCATCCCGCTCTCTTTGCTGGCGGTAAAATGACGCAGCGCATCCGCCCCCCGTCCTTCGGCAAGCGCAATGCGACCAAGATGATAATGTCCAAGCGAACGCACATCCTCGTCTTCGTGTTCAAGCAATGCTTCACTCATTGCAAGCGCCTCCTTCATCCGGTGCGCCCGCAATAACAGCTCGATGCGTCCGGCCCGTGCGAGTGGATAGGCATACTCCTGCTCAATCCGCTGAAAAATACGGTCGGCCCGTTCGTAATCTCCATTCTCAAGTAAAACCCATGCATACGAACAAGCATAATCTGGCCGCTTAGGCGCAAGTGTAAGCGCATACTGTAAATACAGGGCAGCCTGTACCTCACGCTTCTCCTGCCAGAGCGACCAGCCAAGCCCGTGCCATACATCGGCGTCATCCCGTCGTCTTGTAAGAAGTTCCCGATAGCAGCGCACCGCATCCGTATACCGATGCAGCTGTTCATACATATGGGCAATATCATCCTGCTGGTCTGCCGCAAGTGTAAGCGACTCAGCCAAACCAAGCAGCTCAGCCGCACGATCCGGCTGCTTCTCTTCCACATAACAAGTCGCAAGAAGCAGGAGAACATCCGCATCCGGATCAGCTTCATCAAGCAATGGTTTCGCTGCTTCTACTGCATCCCGGAAACGACCAGCGTGGGCCAGTACAAGGGCATAATTATACCGGGCATCTGCAAAAGCCGGATACGTTGCCAACGCCTGCTCGAACAGCACAAGACTTTGCTCGATTTGCCCATCCAATGCGGCCATACAACCGAGCGCACTTGCGGAAGCCGCTTGAATAAAAGCATGACTGCTCGTCTGGAGTAACAGGCGGAACTGCGCAGCTGCCACATCCTGATGACGAGACAACCAAAAGCCAAAGGCAAGATACAGACGTGCTATCTCCATATCAGGCGCCTCCTCGACTACACCAGCAAACGACTGTACAGCCTGCTCATACATCGACAATGTAAAATACCCCTGTCCCTGGCGAAACCGCATAGCAAGTGGACGAGACAAATAAATTTCGCTATGTGAGCTAGAAGGAGACTCTCTCTCATCGATTGCTCCTGCTTCACCCGATGCAAAGTACACTTCCTCGTTTTCCTCCTGTTCAAAAGCCCGCTGCACACCGACCAACTTCTCCTCAAACCGGAGCCATTCCTCCACAATCCGGTCACTTGCCGCACGCAAATGTAATACTTCTAAATACAGCGCCTGTCTGCACTCGGAGTTTGCTTGTTTCATCGCTCCTTCAATTTTGACAAGCTGTTCGATTAGCGTAGAAAAATAATGGGTAAGCAGCATACAGATACCACCTTTCGCATTCACTTGTGAATACTTTCAGTGTGTCTCCTAGAAGAGAAGGTATGCGCTTATAAGCAAAAGGGACTGTCCCATTTAGACAGCCCCTCTTCGTAGAACGTATTTACTTACAGCACAGTCGCATGAATTTCTTCACCGATCATCTGAGAAATTCGATTATTTTCATCCATGATCGCTACTTTCGGCTTATACGCGCGAGCATCCACATCCGTCATCATCGCGTATGCAATGATAATCACAATATCACCTGGCTGTACAAGACGGGCCGCTGCACCATTCAGACAGATCACGCCACTGCCGCGTTCGCCTTCGATTACATACGTTTCCAGGCGAGCACCATTGTTGTTGTTCACGATCTGCACTTTCTCATTCGGCAAAATGTCAACCGCATCCATAATATCACGGTCAATCGTAATACTACCTACATAGTTTAAATTTGCCTCTGTAACAGTAGCACGGTGAATTTTAGATTTCATCATCGTACGGAACATACGCTTTCCTCCTTCGCAACCTCAACCAGTATGTTATCAATGAGACGGGTAGTTCCAAACCGGACCGCCAGCGCAATTAGACAGGTGCCTTCGAGTTCATCCGTAAGCTGCAAATCCGGATACGTCCGCAGCTCGATATAATCAATTTCAGCAAGCGAGCTTGTGCTAATTACCGCCTCCATCGCCTGACGCAATACCGCTGTATTACGTTCACCGTCTGCAAGCAATTGTCGTGCTTCTGTAAGAGCACGGGACAATACAAGCGCCTGCGTGCGTGCTTCTTCCGAGAGATATACATTACGTGAGCTTAAGGCTAATCCATCTGCTTCCCGCACAATCGGACACGGAATCACTTCCACCTGCATATTGAGATCACGTACCATCTGCATAATAACCGCAACTTGCTGTGCATCTTTCATACCGAAAAATGCATAATCCGGATTTACAATGTTCAACAACTTCATCACAACCGTTGCCACACCATCAAAGTGCCCAGGGCGAGAAGCTCCGCACAGCGCATCCGTAATCTCGTGCACGGATACGATCGTGCGGCTCCCTGTCGGATACATCTCTTCAACCGACGGGAAGAACAACAAATCCACACCTGCCTCGGCTGCCAGCTGGCTGTCACGCTCTAAATCGCGCGGATAACTGTCAAGATCTTCATTCGGACCAAATTGAAGCGGATTTACAAAAATACTCATCACCACAAAATCAGCTGTCTCTCGTGCCTTTTTGACAAGGCTGATATGACCTTCATGCAAGTACCCCATCGTCGGAACGAAACCGATTTTGTTCGGGCGAATATTTTTCAGCGCTGTGCGCAGTTCCTGAATGGTTGAGACCGTTCTCATTGTTTGACACCTTCTCCGTATAATTGTTCAATCACTTCTTCTTTGATCGTAAATGTATGCTCGGCTGCCGGAAACGCCCGGGTACGTACTTCATGCGCATACTGTGCAATCGCCTGATGTATGATGGCCCCTGCTTCACCGTACCGCTTCACAAACTTCGGCACATGGCCTCCACCATACCCGAGAATATCATGATAAACAAGCACCTGGCCATCACAACCCACACCCGCTCCAATCCCAATGGTTGGAATAGAGAGCTGCTTCGAAATGAGTGTCGCAAGCTGCTCAGGTACGCATTCCATCACAAGTGCGAACACCCCTGCTTCTTCCAACGCTTTCGCATCGTCAAGTAATTTTTGGGCAGCTTCTGGTGTTTTGCCCTGTACTTTATAGCCGCCAAGCTGATGAACCGATTGTGGCGTTAATCCAATATGACCAACAACCGGGATACCTGCCTGTGTACAGCGGCGAATGAGTGGTGCAAGCTCTGCACCGCCTTCAATTTTAACGGCTTTCGCCAGACCTTCCTGCATGATGCGGCCCGCATTGCGCAGCGTCTCTTCTATCGTGCCGTGGTATGTCAAAAACGGGAGATCCGTAACAACAAATGCCCGACTAGCCCCACGGGTAACCGCTTTCGTATGATGAATCATGTCATCAAGTGTAACAGGAATCGTCGAGTCATAGCCGAGGACGACCATTCCAAGCGAGTCACCCACTAGAATCATATCTACCCCCGCTTCTTCTGCTATCTTCGCGGACGGATAGTCGTACGCTGTCAGCATAACGATCTTCTCACCATTCTTTTTTTGTTCTTTCAGTGATGCCGTTGTTATAGGCTTTGTGCTTGCCATTCATTCATTCCTCCTTGTACAATGTGAGCGATGAAGGGAGGTCAACATGCACCCATATAAAAAGCGCCTTCCGCACAGGAAGACGCATCATATCCACATTCGTCATGGGCATGCTTGTCCTCTGTCTCGGTCCTTATCGGCTCAGAGCAGATTTGCATTACGTATTTATAAATGATTCCAAAAATAAAAAAAGGCATGCCTGGTGCCGTTCATATGATACAGCCCTGACATCCCCATTATAAAACAACTTCAAAATAAACCGCAATGCTTTTGCGTTCAACTCAAGCGTGTACTTCTACATCCGCTGCGTACACGTTAGTCAGTTCACCATCATCTTTTCGCACCAGCAATACGCCCGAATCATCAATACCTTCCGCCACACCTGTAAACGAACCGTGCAGCGTACGAATGGTAACTCGCTTGCCGATTGTAATGGCACATGCTTCCCAGCGCTTGCGAATCGGCGCAAACCCTTCAGCTATATACAGATCGTACAACTCTTCTAAACGGCGCAGCACCTCCTGAATGAGCGGCACACGACGCAGCGGTTCTCCTTTCACGATACGAAGCGATGTTGCTACTCCCAATACATCTTCTGGAAACTGTTCCGGCAGCGTATTTACATTAATCCCCATCCCGATGATCAGCCAGTTGATGCGGTCCGCTTCGGCATTAAGTTCTGTCAAAATGCCGCAGATTTTTTTTCCATCTATGAGCACATCGTTCGGCCACTTAATCTCAGCTGGAATCCCATAAGTCGCACGAACCGCTTCGACAATCGCTACCGCCGCCAGAAGAGTCAGCTGTGGGCAGCGCTGCAGTTCAAGCTCCGGGCGTAACAGCAAACTCATCGAGATGCTTGTACCTGGCGGTGAATGCCACACGCGTCCGAGGCGTCCCTTGCCACCTGTCTGGGTGTCTGCGACAACAAGCGTTCCCTCAGGCGCTCCTTCTTTAGCCAGCTCCTGGCACCGATTCTGCGTGGAATCAATCTCAGTATAGTAATGAATATGCTGGCCGAAAACTTGTGTGGCAAGCCCGACTTTAATTTCTTCTGCAATCATCACATCCGGTGTCGATAGCAGACGATATCCTGCACGACGCACCGCTTCAAATACATAGCCTTCCTGACGCAGCTCCTCGATATGCTTCCATACAGCGGTGCGCGAAACGCCCAACTGTTTACTAATCTCTTCTCCGGAAATAAACGCATCCCCGCTCTGTTTCAATAGCGCTAGCATTTTTTCACGTATTGACATCCACAATCTCCTTTGCCCGGATCAGAAGTCCCGCTCTTTCATTTGACCTCTGTCCCTCGTTTACTTCTTCCGCAAGCGCCATGAGCGTCTCTCGAATCCACGGTCCACCCCTGCGGGCAAGTTCTCGCTGCAGATCTGCTCCACTTACAGCAAGCTCGGTCAGCGTGTGGATGGCCATCTGCTCATATTGTCTGCGCACTTCATCTACTAGAACGGCTTGTCCATTCAATACGTCTGCGACCGTTGCGGCACGCTCGACGACTGCAAGGCCGTTTTCGACAAGCAGCTTGCCAATCTCACGCTGATCAGGGCGGGTGCGCAGCACCTGCGCAATGCGCACGATCGATCCACACATCTGAATGAGTTTTTTCTCACACCGCAGCGCCCGAAGCACCGCAGACACTCGCTCTGTTTTTTCTACGCTCAAAAATAAATACGCCCAGCGCTCGGCTAACCCGGACAGACGCGTAATCGCGACAGGCTTCCAGTCTGTCGAACAAGTGACCAAAAGCTCATCAATCCCCGGCATATGTGCTGCAAGCCCTGTCGTAAGCACATCCTGAACGGCGCGAGACGCACCCGAAGCAGCAAGCGCCTTGTTCCATTCTGTCTGAATGCGCTCCACTGCTACATGACGAAGTGTCTCCGCCTGTTTACATACAGCTTTAAATGTCGATTCATCAATCACAAACGCTAACTGGCTAGCAAACCGGATACAACGAAGCATACGAAGCGCATCCTCTGCAAACCGCTCCTCAGGACGTCCGACTGCTCGAATTACACCGCGTTGCAAATCCTCCTGTCCGCCAAACGGGTCGATTACTTCACCACGCAGCCCAAGCGCCATCGCATTCACCGTAAAATCCCGCCGGGCCAGATCTTCTTCAATCTGATCCACAAACGCTACGCTATCCGGTCTCCTGTGATCGGCATAGCCGCTTTCGGTCCGATATGTGGTTACCTCAATGGGCACATCATCAATTAGCACCGTAACGGTACCATGCTGCATGCCAGTTGGCACCGTACGGGCAAACAGGCGAATTACGTCTTCCGGGTGCGCTGACGTGGCGACATCGAGATCATGGACCTCTCGTCCTAAAATCGTGTCACGCACATAGCCGCCCACAAAATATGCCGTATATCCCGCTTTCTCAAGCGCTGTCAGCACCTGCTTCCCCGCTGTGAGCACTCGCTCGTCCATCAGCTTACGCCTCCCGCTGAGTTGTCCTGCTTCAGCACCCGTCGATAAATCGCTTCGTACTGCTCTGTAATCGTAGTATGGCAGAATGTATGATACGCCCGCTCAATCGACTGACGAGCAAACTTCTCATACATACCTGGATCAGATACAAGCTGAATCGCCCGAGCCGCCATACCATCTACATCCCCTATCGGCAGCACAAAGCCTGTTTCTCCATCCAACACAACTTCAGGAAGGCCGCCCGCATTACTTGAAATGACCGGCTTGCCGCACGCCATCGCTTCCAGCGCAACAAGTCCGAAGCTTTCCTGCGCAGACGGAAGCAGCAGCACATCTGCCATGGATAGCACACAGGCGATATCTTCCTGCTTACCCAGGTAAATAACGTCTTCATGTAAGCCAAGTGTATCACTTAGATTACGGACGACCGGCAGCTCTGGCCCTTCCCCAATCATCAACAACTTAGCCGGGATGCGCTTCCGGATGCGATGGAACGTATGAATCACGTCTTCAGGACGCTTCACCGACCGGAAATTAGAAATATGAATGAACACTTTTTCCCCGTTTGGTGCATACTCGTTCCGCACCTCACACATATCACGCGGATAATATTCTCGCTTATCGATGAAGTTGTACACAAGATCAATCGGCTTCTCGACCTGAAGAACTTCCCGCGTCTGCTTGATGAGACTATTCGATACAGCCGTCACCGCATCACTATGCTCAATGCCAAAGCGGATCATATCTTTTAATGTATGATCATATCCAAGCACAGTAATATCCGTTCCATGCAACGTCGTGACCACTTTTAACTGATCGCCGACCATTTGCTTGGCCAAATACGCAGAGATCGCATGCGGTACCGCATAATGTACATGCAGAAGATCAAGCTTTTCCATCTTCGCCACCTCTGCCATCCGACTTGCCAGCGTCAAGTCATAAGGAGGGTATTGAAACACCGAATAACTGCTTACATCTACTTCATGAAAATAAATATTCCGGTAATACTTACCGAGGCGGAACGGCATCCCTGATGTAATAAAATGCACAATATGTCCGCGTTCAGCCAGCAGTTTTCCAAGCTCGGTTGCCAGAATACCGGAGCCGCCTACAGACGGATAGCATGTAATTCCAATTCTCATAATCGTTTGTCGTCCTTCCCCGTTTACAAAAAGCTCGGAAGCAACAGCGGTGTCCGGCTTACGTATCCTTCTGCGTATGCCACACCTACATTCTGCCCAAACCCATACTCACGCGCCCGTACCCGCTCAAGATAGCCTGTTGTCAGCGGAGTTGCCACCGAACCTTCTTCCATCTCAAACTGCGAACGGTACGCGCCAAGCGCAGACATTTTCGCTTCCATCTCTTCACTAATATCAAGCAAAAACTGCGGCTCTGTCTGACCGTTAATAAAATAAGCGAGATCATGTTCGACTTTATGAGTCGGCAGCGATACGGATTCGTTTGTTTCGTATTTGCGGATGCGTGCATTAAAGATCGCTTCCCGTACAAGCATGCTGCACATGCCATGATCAGGATGACGATCCTCCCAATATGGAGAAAGCACAACACGCGGTCGGTACAGTCGGATAACATGGGCAATCGCCCGGATTTGCTCCGGTACGAGCGCAAGCCCCCGATCTGGCAGTCCAAGTGTTAAACGGACATGCAGCCCGAGCGTACGGGCTGCTTCCGCTGCTTCCTGCTGTCTACGTTCTGGCGTTCCGTTTGATGACAATTCGGCATATGTCAGATCACAAATGCCGACTTTCTTTCCTTCTTTCGCCCATTTATGTAGAAGTCCTCCGGCGCCGATCTCCACATCATCGGGATGTGCGCCAAATGCGAGGGCATGGAGCGGTTCCTGGTGCTGATTATTCATGCTCGTGCATCCCCTTTATACTTGTGCACAATATCGCGCCATGCAAAATTCCCCCGTTCGAGCGCATGAATAAGCATCTCGCCCGTCGCAATATTTGTCGCAAGCGGAATGCTATGTACATCACACAGGCGCAAAAGTGCCGTTACATCCGGTTCATGCGGCTGCGCCGTCAGCGGGTCGCGCAGAAAAATGACCAGATCCATTTCGTTCTGGGCAATAAGCGCCCCGATCTGCTGATCTCCTCCAAGCGGACCAGATAAAACACGGTGGATGGTGAGTCCAGTCGCGTCTGCAATGCGCGAGCCCGTTGTTCCGGTTGCGTATACAGTATGTTCTGCCAGTACATTCCGGTAGGCAATCGCAAAATTCACCATCTCATTTTTCTTGTTATCATGAGCAATGAGCGCAATATTCATCGGGTAGGTTTCTCCTAAAACATAATGTTTTCCAGCCCATAGACGAGCCCGGTATATTCCATAACTTTCTTAACAGACAGATTAATGCCTGGCATAAATGATTCTCGGTTAATCGAGTCATGGCGAATCGTCAGTGTCTGGCCAACCGCACCGAAAATTACTTCCTGATGTGCGACTAGACCTGGCAGACGTACGCTATGGATACGGAAGCCACCATAGTAGCCACCGCGTGCCCCATCAATCGTTTCTTTCTCATCCGGGTGACCCTGGCGCAGCTCCTCACGCACGGCCTGAATCATCTCAGCCGTTTTCACAGCCGTTCCAGATGGCGCATCCAGCTTCTGGTCATGATGCTGTTCAATGATTTCAACATGCGGCATGTATTTGGCTGCTTCCTGAGCGAAACGCATCATCAGCACCGCCCCAATTGCGAAGTTCGGAGCGATGATCGCGCCCACATTATTTGCATGACAAAGTTTGTCCAGTTCCTCAATATCCTCTGGCGTAAATCCAGTTGTACCTACTACCGGACGAACTCCCATCTCAATTGCAATTCGCATATTCTGCTTCACAACGTGCGGCGTTGTCAGATCGACGAGCACGTCTGGTTTATGTACGGCAAGCGCCTCACGAAGATCTGCGACGAAAGGAGCCCCAATTTCTCCGATTCCGATGGTCACCCCAACATCTCCCCCGTTGTATTTCGGGTCAATCCCGCACACGAACTCTAAATGCTCACTATCTTTTATAATCATTTTTACCGCTTCTGCCCCCATGCGGCCACGCGGTCCTGCTACTGCAACTTTAATTTTTGTCATGTTCCAAATCCCTCTTTCTCGTTTTCTCTCGCGTTATTTCTTTTCGCCAATTATATTGTAAATCCCTTGCATCGCCACACTTTGTAGCAAGCTTATGATATATGTATACTAGTTTTCAGCCGTATCGATTTTTGTCCATCGGTCTTTATCACGCGTATTAAACTTATGCATCATCGCATGGAACGCTTCTTCGAGATCAATGTTTAACGAGTTGGCGAAACAAATCAAAATAAACAGACAGTCCGCAAGCTCCATATCAATTGTATTCTCCGCTTCGTCTTTGCGCTTCGGTTTCTCTCCATAGTAATGATTTACTTCTCGCGCCAGCTCACCTGCTTCTTCTGTCAGACGTGCCATCAAGGCAAGCGGAGAGAAATAGCCTTCTTTAAATTGCCCGATATAGCGATCGACCACCGCCTGCATCTCCTGCATGGTCATCGACTGTTTCTCCTGCGCCATACTTGTACCTCCTTCCGTATTTGTTCTTAGTTTCTATGTTACCGCACAGGTGGAAGATTGACAAATTTATGGCTATAATAAAAGCGATATGGAACACATTCTGGGAGGACATGCATGAACTACCATATTCGCAATATTACAGCAATCCTGATCGGCTCTGCCATCATGGGTTTTGGCATTAATTACTTTAATATCGCAAATCGACTATCGGAAGGCGGCATAACCGGGATTTGTCTCCTTCTCAAGTATGTATTGAACTGGGACCCGGGTGTAATGAACTTGCTTCTAAACATCCCCCTGCTGTTCATCGGCTGGAAACTTCTCGGGCGTCAGACAGCGATTTATACCATTATTGGAACGATCGCCGTTTCTGTATTTTTGACCGCCTTCGCACCCTTCCGCCACCCGATTGAAAACGATAAACTTCTGGCCGCCCTTTATGCAGGTGTCACCGTCGGGATCGGCTTAGGCATCGTATTCCGGTTCGGCGGCACGACAGGCGGCGTCGACATTGTCGCACGATTGTTTCATAAATATTTTGGCTGGAGCATTGGACGAACGATGTTTATTTTTGATATTGGCGTTATTTCGTTATCGCTGTACTACCTGAATCTCGATCTGGCAATGTATACGCTTGTCGCACTCTTCCTATCAGCACGCGTTGTAGATTTTGTTCAGGAAGGGGCGTATGCCGCTAAAGCGATTATGATTGTTTCTGATCATGCGGAGGACATCTCGCAAAAAATTATGCAGGAAATGGGACGTGGCGCTACCCTTCTAAAAGGGCGCGGTGGTTATACAGGGCTTGATAAGGAAGTGTTATACTGTGTGGTCAGCCGTAATGAGCTCGTTCGGTTTAAAAATATCGTGCATAAAACTGACCCTCATGCCTTTATCACTGTTAACGATGTGCATGAAGTGTTCGGAGAAGGCTTTACGCTGGATGAGAAGAAGCAGCCGCTTGCGCGTTGATGGATGGATGGTGGTTTCTCCAAAGTGTGGTGGAGGAGCGGGATCGGGTGGGACCTCGTCACTTTGGTACGCTCGCTAAGGAGTAAGAGCTGTCCGCTCCAGGTGCTAGGTAAACTCGCCCACAAAAGAGAGCCCACGATGTATTCGCATCGAAGTATTGTGGGCAAAAGCCCGTTCACCTAGCCCCTTCCGCTGGGGATCGCGTACAGGTGTTCCGTTGCCCCACCCGATCCCGCTCCTAACACGCTTTGGATAAACACCATCAAGCAATATCAAGATGCTTAGCTTTGCTATGTAGGTAAAAAATAAGGAAGCCTTCTCTGGAGAAGTCAGTGGTGATCGAGCAAATACGTTCTGGCGTGCATGTTTTTTGTAAATCAAAACGTTGTGCGGGGAGTGGGAGAAGGGAGGAGCAAGAGAGTGCCTGTACGCGCCTACTCAGCGGAGGGAGAACGGTGAACGAGCTTTTGCCCGCAATCCTTCACTGAATCAACATCGTAGGCTCTTCTTTGCGGGCACGTTCGCCTTTCTTCCGAAGCGGACAGTCATCGCTTCCCTGCAAACGCGTACGGAAACGAACGGCTCCTCCCTTCTCCTACTCCCTCACCACTACACGTTGTCGATATCACAAAAAGCTATCAGCATCTCTATATACGCTGTAATTTATCCGGGTTCCGCACAAAATAAAGACTCGCAATTGCATCATTCTCTACATGGATGAGCACCACAGTCTGGATCACACCTGCTGCTCGAATGACCAACCCGGTTTGACCATTCAGCTGGGCCAGCTCGATTTGAATACCTTCTTCATAATAAGAGACCTTTTGAATCAAACCAAAGAGGAAGTGAGCCACACGCTCAGACGTTTCGATCGGATGAACTGCAGCGGATGCTTTTCCACCACCGTCCGATACAAGTACAACATCCTCAGCAAGCAAAGACAGTACGGAATTGATGTTGTTTTGCGTAAGTGCTGCAATGAACTTCTGTACCCATTCTTCTCCCGCTGCCTCAGCTCTAATCAGTTCTTCTTCAGAAAACCCCATTTTCCCCCGAGCACGGCTCATCAACTTGCGGCAGTTCACCTCGCTTTTATTAACAAATTCAGCAATGACCGGGTAATCAAAGCAAAGTGCTTCTCGCAGAACAAATATCGTTCGCTCGGCTGGAGATAATCGCTCAAGCAGCACAAGCATGGCATACGACAACAAATCGCTGCGAACGACGGACTCAAATCCATCTCCATCCGGGGTTGCTATCGGCTCAGGGAGCCACGGACCCACATACTGTTCCCTCCGTCTTCGTGCCGATTTAAGTAGATCGAAACAGCGATTCGTTACCATTTTGCACAAATACGCTTTCGGTTCCTCGAGATGGTCAAGATGCAGCTTGTAAACTTTCATAAATACGTCTTGAACTACATCCTCCGCGTCAGCAACCGAACCTGTCAATTGATAGGCAAGCGTAAACAGCAGAGCCTTATATTTCTCGTAAAGTTCTGTCATCCCCATTAGTTAATCCTTTCCCCTCCTAACAACTCTCCCTTCTACTGTACTAAACTTGCAGAATCCCAGGTAAACTTTCTGATTTTTAAACCAAGTTTCCCTGTGAGTACAAAGTCTAGTCCCCATTGACGAGCCCATACCAGTCCCTGTTCCGGACCCAAACCGATGCAGAAGAGTTCCATATACGCCTGATGAGCAGGGGCCGGGCGATTGCTCAAATCTGCTACGATCACTTTTGCTAGTCGATTTGCTTGCGGAATTGCTTCCTTACACGTCATCCGATCCGCTCGACCACTCACCGGATCTGTAATGTGGGCACAGTCTCCGATACTGTAAATTCCTTGTGTTCCTTTGACACGATAACTAGCATCCACAGCGATCTGACCATCGGGTGTGAGTGGCAGTCCGAAGCTGCGAAGTTCAGGATTAGGCAGCAGACCGAGCGTCCAGATACATAAGCCGATAGGAATTGCTTTACCATCAGCCAGCAACAGCAGACCATCCTTCTCTTGCACGGCTTTACATCGATGAAGAACTGTGACTCCATTGCGTGTAAGAACACGTTCTAGTTTTCGACCTACCTTGGCAGGACCTTCTGGAAACAGCCTATCCTGCGCATTAATAAGGAAAATTCGGATGTCTGCCGGATCAAGCTGTAGAGCTGCTGCTTCCTGCCGCATGACGTAAGCTAACTCAGCGGACGTCTCAATCCCGCTAATACCCGCTCCCGCAACCGCGGCAGTCAGCAACCGTTGGCGTTCAATCTTATCCGTTTCCTTAACTGCCGCAAGCAAATTCTCCTGCCAGCGCTGTCGAATGCTAGCCGCAGTATGCAAGTCTGTGAGAGCCATTCCACCCTGCTCAGAGGACGGCTGTCGGATCACGCTACCGACTGCAACAACCAGAATATCATAGCTTATATCGTGTAAAATCCCTTCAGTATCTTCATATTGCAGTTGTTTTTCCTGGCTTTTAATCATCGTTACCGCACCTTGAAGGAAGGAAACTCCTTCTGAAAATATTTCTGACCAAGGAATCGTAATCGTTACATCTTCGGCAGCCGATTTAAATAACAGTACTTTTCTCAGATGGTAAGGCTGTTTATCAATTAGAATAACCCGCAGCGGGATCCCGTGCGTAGTTTTTCTAATGGCGTTAATCGCATTAATCCCGGCGTATCCGCCGCCAATAATGATGCATGTTCGTTCTTTCATACAAATCCACTCCTTTTAGCTGATTTGCACATATAACGACATGCCCACTCAATTTGTGACATGGACGAGAGAAAGTAGTCTACCTTTTTAAACAATAGGCTCTGTTAAAGGATAATGTTGAAAAAAGTTTATTTTGGGAGGAATTATATGAAAAAATTTCGTGGAAAAAAGCGTTACTTTAGGAATCTTTGGAGGGATGTATCGAATTTTAAATTAAACCTCGACAGCGATTGCTGGTTTGATTTTTGGCATATACATTTGGATTTCATGAGGAGAGGTAATGATAGTTTAAAAGTACGGAGAGAGCACATAAAAGCTCATCTCGCTCTTTATAGCCATTTATTAAATAGACTTGAAAAATTTAAAAAACCTTACCAATCTTGGGTTTGTATTCACGAAGAAGACACAGGAGCAGATGCTGTATATATTCATACACCAAACCCAAACGATGATTACTTTCCTCATAGGGTACAACATATTAAATGGAACTGTGAAATTCCAATTTCGTTCACGGATTTAATAGACAAAGACAAATATAATGTCGGATACTTGAAATCAGAATACGAAGAATTATTTTTTATTCAATCCAAGTTGAATGGAATTCCATTAGAAAATGGGAACTTATAATGATTTTACAGTTCCCATTTATATGGCTAAAAATCAACAATAAAAAAGCAGTTTCATTGTCATTTTGACTATGAAACCGCCCTTGTTCGTTTTTTAACTATCCCGCTCCCGCTTTCGCCCCTCATTCTCGGCCCGGTACTTCTTCCAGGCGAAATATCCCAATCCGCTGACAATGCACGAGGCAAAGAGGGCAATAATCAAAATCGGTGACTGCGGTGGAATCCCAAGCCCAAATGTAGATTGCTCTTTACCAAGGAAAATAATCTGCGTCTGCCGATTTAGCTCCTCCAGCGCATTCGTAATGCCTTCCCAATTGTATTCCTGCTTCCGCGTCTCCTGAATCAGAAAGCTATAAATCGAATACAACGTCTCCATATTTTGTACCGGAGTATGAATGCTCATCGCTGGCTTCAATGTCTGGTATAACTGCAAATTTTGCGTAAAGGCGCGGGCGAACTCATTTTGCTTGCGGCTCGCCACAAGCAGCATCATTTTATTGACATGTTCCTGATACGGATTGTAATAGTTTTTCCAGAGCGGCTCGGATTCGTGCGTTAGGCTATCAATCGTCAGCCGTACTTGCAAGGCATGCCAGATCAAGCGATTCGGCTCTGCTTCCACCGCAGCAAATGCACGCTTCGCTTTTACCACTGTATCTGTTAATGCATTAACCGCCTCTAGCGACAATCCTCGTGGGGGCTTAGTACTCGCTACAAGTGTTCCAAGCTCAGCGAGCTGTTTTTTCGCTTCGTTATATTTCCCCTCTTTGGCAAGCCTGTACACATCCTCGGACAATACATCCATCTTCTGATAGACTGACTGTGCCTGCTCAGTAACGGGAGGCGGAGATTTCGCTGCCCGCATAGTAGTTCCCATATACAACGCCGCTCCTAGGCAGGCGATTATGACAACGAGTACCAGTGCTCTTTTCACGTCTCGTCCTCCCCCCTCTTATCCTCATATGTATGGGGATAGGGACAAGGATATGCGCGTAATTATGTACGAGTCCGATAAAAGCGCACCAGACGATAAATAAGTGCCATGCTTACCAAACTCAAGCCAACAGTTGCTACGCCAACGATATGATCGTACGGCTCCAACTCTTCTGCCAGCCATGGATGAATATCAAGCGTATAATCAAGCAAGTCATTAAGCAATGTCCAGACAGCAACATACCCAATATGCCGCAAACGAATGGTGTAGAAGCGAGCATACAATAGTGATTCTACGGCCATCCCGCCATGCGAGATCATCAGCATATAGTGCTGCCAAGTAAGCGTACTGCCACAAGCGGCCCCGGCGATAATAACAGAGACTGCCCACACGCCATATTTAAAATTCGTAACAGAAGCAAACGCCTCTAGCGCCGGGATACTACGCCCGAGCGCGTATGTAAGAAGCACAAGCGTAAACAGTGTGCTTGCTGTCGGGCTGTCCGGAACAAATATACGTAACCATGCCGGATGTGTGTCCGCCAGCTGGTCCCCATACCAGATAAATCCGTACACGGAACCAAGTCCATTAATAACAATCATCGTCCACAAAAACCACGGTGCACGCAGCTGGTGGACAAACCAACTCCAGAGAAGCATCATCTTCATCCTTTGCGAAATGTAGTAGAATCCACGAAAAAAGGAGCTTGCTCGATTGTCATAATCGACGTTGAGACAGCTCCTCTTTATCATACTTGACTGTTTTCGAATACTCAATCACGGAATTCAGCAGCTGCTACTTGCTTCTCTGACAGCCCTAAAGAACGGAACGAGATGCCTGAATTTGTTTTAATTCAGTGGTTAGTTGATTAAAGCTTGCTTCATCTTTGTTCTCAAGCGCCTCGTCAATCCGTTTATATAAACTTTCTATGCGGTACTTGTAAATTGCCTCGTCTAAAACCATTTCAGCTAGTAAGCTCAGCATTGAAGGATTAAGAATGCTCGGTTTTTGCTTTTCCATTACGTTCCCTCCATTTCACAATTACACGCTGTGATTCGCCCTGCTTCATTTGGAACCTGGCGCTGCTAGTTTGCGTTCTATAATAGTTACAATTTTCTGAATAATTTATGGTAAGAGATTCGTTCTTCGTAAAGAAACGAATCATTGTCTTTCTTTATCATATTCTCGTCCGGCTATTGTGTACGCTATATTTTACAATTTTATGTCTTTATTTAGTATGGTACGCCCCCACTCGGTTACGGAATAAGCGCAGCTTCCTGATGGCAAGATTCCTCTGCGAAGCAGCCCGAGATGAGTCATCATCGAAAGCATTCTACGGCGAATTACAATTTCCTGTGTATCGTAATAAAACCCATGTGTCCAGTTCGAAAGCACCTGCACCAGCTTCTCTTCTTCCAGCCAGCTTTCCATGCAAACACAGGCAATCAACATCCAAAGACTTTCTATGGCAGGAATCGCCTTTTTATAAGACAAGATCCAGAAATGCACAAGACGCGCTGCCATCTCCTCTCTTCCCCACTCCTGCTGTGCGATGCGCTGTACGCCGTCTTCTGTCACATACAGCCCAATGTCTCCCTCCTGTACCCATCTCTCATAGTGTGCATAATCGTATAAAAGTGCCAGCCGATCTGGATATACACGAAACATTCTGCCATAGCCGAAACGCCATTCCCTCCCTGTCAGAAGCGGCTCAGATACCGCAAGTAACTCCATCAGCTTCAGCTGATGCTTACGGTACATCGCTCCCTCCTTCGAAAGCGGAACGCTCTCGCGGTGTATATACGCAAGAAATGTGTACACATCTGAGGCAAGCGCGAACGTATCATCACGATACTTATCAGGTATCGTATAATAACCATATGCAGCATCCCGTACTTCTTTAACAAAAATCTCGCGCCAACGTACACGAAGATCATCCGGCATCGCATATGTTACCATGCCGTTCACATTCTTCATCCGAAACAACCAACCGGCAGCAAGCGCTCGCTCAATCAACCGATCATATCCGCCATCCTCACCGCATGCACGCCTTGCTTTACTCATAAGTCCTTCTCGCGTATACTGTGTCTTTTTTTCATACACCAGCATGAGCAGAAATCGTTTCTCCGCCCAGGTAAGAGCCGTATACGATTCATTCAAAAATAGCCGAGATGTAAAACGGCTGTACAAACTTTGAATGAGTTCATGTTTGGAATTCCGGTTGCACTCAAGTTCATAGACACGCGCTAGTTGGTGCAGCTGCGCAATGTCTGCATATCCAAGTGTTTCGGCCAGATTCATGCGTATGTCACCTCTTTTCCCCATTATTAACCGAAAAAAGGGGCTGATATACAGGCCGGCTGTCAAAAATATGCTTGTGATTTTTGTGGAATGACGTAACTTTGGTGGGGAAGGGGGAGAAGAGAGAAGCCGTTCGCTCGGGTACGCTTGGCAGGGATGTATGAGCTGTCCGCTCCAGGAACCCGGCGAACGTGCCCGCAAAGAAAAGCACAGGATGTTTTTTCATCGAAGGATTGCGGGCAAAGGCTCGTTCGCCGATCTCCTTCCGCTGGGGGACAAGCGTACAGGCGCTCTCTTGCTTCTCTCTTCTCTCCATCCCAACAATGTTTCGATTCACAAAAACAAAACTTAGAGTGTACAGCAAAGCCGTACTAAAATCTGTGCTTGATGAGTGACGGATGAACTGCCCAACTGGCGGTAGGAGCGGACAGTTCACGCATCCCTGCCAAGCGTACCGAAGTGACAGATGCCTCCCTTCTCCGTTCCTCCACTGCACGTTGGACAGATTCATCCATCCCCTCAAGCCCTCACAGACAAAAAAGGAGCGGTCTTAGCCACACGCTAAGATCGCTCCTTTTTATCTTATAAACGACTGACCGACAGCTGCTCGTATCGATCTCGCACATCATATACACTTTCGCCTTCTGCCATCGCCTCTTCATAGCAGGCAAGTGCTTCTTCTGTATCACCAACACCTTCCGCAGCACGGCCTTTCCAGTACCAGTAGGCGGGATTGTCTTCATCAATCTCACGCAGCCGACTCGCCAGCGTATCAATCTTGCGCCATTGTTCTACTTCCGCAAGCAGTGGCAAATAGCCATCTAAGAGTTTCTCTTCTTCAATATGTAATCCGAGCGCCTGCTCATATACAGCCAGTGCCTGCTCTTGCATGCCAAGCTGCCAAAGAGCGTCTGCAAGCAACGGATAAGCGGCCATATACTCTGCGTCCAGGTCAATCAGCCGCGCGAGGTGTCGGATCGCTGCCTGCCACTGTCCAAGCTGGCTGCGCATCACACCCGCCCCATACAACGCTTCGGTCTGTTCATTCTGCTCGGCTGCCTGTTCAAACAGCGCAGCCGCTTTCTCGAATTCTCCACTCTGCGCAGCCAGCCGTGCGATTTCGAGTCCGATCTGCTCATCCTCTTCAAAGTTTTCAAGCTGTTGCCACTTTTCAAGCGCCCGATCTCCTGCGCCCTGTTCAGCGTACAAGCGCCCGAGTAGATAACTGATCTCCTCGTTGTCCGGGTCGAGTTCTTCAGCACGCTCCAAATAGCGAATCGCCACCTCTTCCAACCCTTCCATCAAATACAGTTCACCCAGCAGCGCAAACACTCGTGGATCATCCGGGTGCTCCTCTTTCATATCCATCAGCATAGAAGCCGATTCTTCCAGCCGGTCCATGTCCATATATAGCGACACGCGATACAACTCCATGTTGAATCGTGTTTCCGGGTCCAGACGATCGCTCTGTCGATCAAATTCTTCGACGATGGATAGCGCTTCTTCTCCGTGCCCAAGCTCATGATACACACTGATTAGCTCAAGCATTAGCTCTGCATCATGTTTATATTCACCGCGTACACTAGCAAGTTCAGTCAACCCATTCTCAATATCGCCTGCTTCTAGTAACATCATCGCTCGCTCTACTTTTGTATATCCGTCCGTATTCATATTCACGCCTCCCGCTTACTTATAGTCTTTGTAAAAGAAAAAACCGTTCCAGTTCGAACGGTTGGTCACTTTCGTTTGTCTTTCAATCTGGACAGCCAGCCCATGCCTACCACAATAACCAGTATACCAAAAATAGCACTGAGTAAACCATAGTTTACAGACGTACCACTTTCACTCGATACATCCCGGTACAAAATCGGGTTCCGAGCACTGGCAATCACCCCATATGTCATGCTGGACTCATCTACCTTTTGCGACTGCTTGGAACCTTGGGGCAGCAGGAATTGGTCACTCGACGCAATGCGATCAGTCGCCGCCATTTCCGAAGACGACGATGGCGGTGGGGTGGATCCCTTCTCACCCGTTAATACCGGAATCATAAATAAAACGAATAGAACCGCCGCTAGCATTAGAATGATCCGACGCCGCAGGGTAGACACACCAACATCCTGCTTTGGAGCCGGTGATGCCCATTTGTTTTCTTCGAGTATGCGTGCCATTACCCGATCTGAAACCGAGACTCCTTGATACTCGGTAGGAAGTGCCGGGGAATGAATAAAAGATGCGGTTTCTTCATAGAATTGAAGCTCCTGACGGCATGCCGGACACTGCTCCAGGTGTCTGGCAATACGAGCCTCCATCTCCTCCGGTAGAACCCCTTCTGCATACTCAGGGAGCAGGGGGATCATCATATCACACTCTTTCAAGACTACTGCATCCCTTCCGCCTCTTCTAAATGCGAGTCAAATATGTATGGTTCAAGCTGCTGTTTAACACCATTTCGCGCCCGGAATAAGAGAGATTTAACAGAACTAACTGTTGAATCAAGAGTATCAGCGATTTCTTTATAATCAAGCTGTTCATATTCACGTAGAATAAGTGCCGTCCGCTGCTTCTCTGGCAGGCGGTTAATCGCTTCCCGAACAAGATGAACTCGCTCTGTCCGCAATAACTCCGCCTCGGGTAAACGCATGTCTGCTACCCGACCAGGTTGTTCATTGCTATCTTCAAGATACACTTCTGAGTTGCGGCTCTTCCGCAATTCGCTTACTACCGTGTTACGAGCAATGGTGTACAACCAGGTAGAAAATGTCGCTTCTGCATCCCGAAATGAATGCAGGCTGCGAAACGCCTTATAAAACGTTTCCTGTGTTAAATCTTCTGCTAGATTTTCCATATGATAGCTTTTGAGCATATGTATGATAAATGCAAGAATACGCCGTTCATAGCGTTGGATTATTTCCGCATAACAATCAACCCGGCCATCTTTAATTTCACGAATTAACTGAGAGTCAGTAAGCAATGTTTTGTTCCCCCCTTGCTAGTTCCTGACCTTTTCCGACAAATTTCATTGTAGAAAAACAAGCGTTCATCTCTCTGTATACGTAGACGAAGAAACACTACGAAAAGGTTGCAAGAATTTACGACATTTTTTGCGAAAAAAATGCAGGCGCACGATCCGCCTGCTCTACATTTATGGTAAGCGCAAACAGCAAAAAAGTAAAACACCATTTTCTTACTTCCGATTCTCCCAAAAAAAGAAAAAGTCATCCATTTCTGTACGTAATCCACGCCCGATCCACACGAGCAATAAGCTAAGCGTAACCGCAATCACATCCGTCCATGGATACACAAAAAACAGCAGGCGGATTGGCTCGGCAATCAGGGAACACCACCCTTCCGCAAATTGATACAGCGGTGTCATCATATGCGGACTCACACTCATCATCTTCAGCCAGCCATGCAAAAAAAACGGGAGTTGCAGCATAAGCACGCACGCAAGCTGGTGCCTTCTTCCCAAACGAAAACGGTATTTCCCGATATGACCCAGCAGCACATACATAATGAGCGCAGTCGAGCCCAGTACGAGAATCCCCATCTCATAGAGCAATGCTCCTAAATCCCCAATCGCAAGCATACGATGAAGCATATAAGGAAATAACCAGACCTTACAGACTACCAGAATCGCAATCACACTACTGCAAAGCCCGCCATAACGAAGCATCCAATCCCCCCCTTTGCCAACCTGTCCGCTCTCTCCTGCTTATAACGTAAGACTATGAATTAAAATATGAAATATGCCGACAAATCTATGTTACAATTTGTCGACTAAATGGGGCTTTTCTGGCAGACTTTAGCATATTACAATGAATCATGTACTTGTTAAGGAGGAGTGGCCAATGGAGGAGAAACGATTGATTCAGTTAATCAAAGAAAAGCAAGGCGTAATGCATACTACCTATTTGCATGCGGGGAGAAACCTACGAGACGAGAAAGTATTGGCCGCAAGCGAAGAAATCGATCATTTAATCAATGCCATTATGCGCAGACAAATATTCACACATAAAATGCGGATTAAGGAAAGAAAAGAGACTTATCTCCCTCTTACAGTTGGACCATAATCGTATGAAGGAGAAGCATGAAAGAGAGAAAAAATAATTAAAAGGCGGGAAAGGTCTTCCATCTTTTCTCGCCTCGTCCCTCTTCTCAACACTTTTTATATAAATTTCCGCAAAAAAAGCCGCTTTGGCATCATTGCACAAAGCGGAATGGGATACTCCCATATATGGATAGGAGTGGAGAGAAACCATACTATGATAATAATTATATATAGTTTCTAGCAAATGTCAATAGATAATTTTATATTTATGATTTATCCGATAGCTGAATCGTCTGAATCAACTCAAAAAAGCCTGGGAAGGAGACGTTTACTGCTTCCGTCTGCGTAATTCCTGTCGTACCGTCTGCAACAAGCCCTGCAATCGCCATCGCCATCCCAATCCGATGATCGCCATGGCTGTCACATACCGCACCGGACAACGCCGTTCGTCCTTGAATGCGCATGCCATCTTCCGTTGGTTCGATAACGGCTCCGAGCTTACGCAGTTCCGCTACAACGGTGTCAATTCGATTCGTTTCCTTCACTTTCAGCTCAGCTGCATCCCGGATGATTGTTGTGCCTTCCACCTGTGTCGCCAGTACCGCAATAACAGGCACCTCATCTATCAAGCGCGGAATCATAGCGCCCCCAATCTCCACTGCCGTAAGCGGAGCATACTTGATCTCAATGTCTGCGACCGGCTCCCCGTTCACTTCTCGCTCATTATGCAGGATAAGGTTCGCTCCCATCTGCTTGAGCACATCAATGATGCCGGTGCGGGTCGGATTAACACCTACATTCCGAATCATCAGATGGCTATCTGGCACAATTGCTGCCGCCGCAAGTAGAAAGGCAGCGGATGAGATATCCCCTGGTACATGAACGTCTCCCGGTGATACAAGCTGCTGTCCACCTCGCACACGAACCCCACCAGCAAATGATTCCACCTCTACTCCGAACGAGCGCAGCATCCGCTCCGTATGATCACGAGATAGCTCTGGTTCATATACAACCGTCTCACCCTCAGCCTGCAATCCAGCCAACAGTACAGCGGACTTGACCTGGGCGCTGCTTACCGGGGAGTGGTACTCCATTCCATTCAGTTTCCCCCCACGTATCGACAGCGGCGTATACTCACCATTCTGTCGCCCTGCAATATCAGCTCCCATCTGACGAAGCGGCCCGGTAACTCGCTTCATCGGGCGGCGGGCAATCGACTCGTCTCCGATCAGCACACTATGAAATGGTTGTGTAGAAAGAATTCCCATCATTAATCGAATGGTCGTTCCCGAGTTTCCAATATCCAAAATATCCTGCGGCTCCGTCAACCCGAACCAGCCTTTTCCCTGCACGGTTACATTCTCGCCATCCTGCTCAATGTCAATGCCGAGCCGGCGGAAACACGAAATCGTGCTTAAGCAGTCCGCACCCGCAAGAAATCCGTCAATCCGTGTCGTACCTGTCGCCAGCGCCCCAAACATGACTGCACGATGTGAAATGGACTTATCACCTGGCACACGTACATCTCCATGAATACGCCCGGCACGTTTTACCGTTTGCATGCTTATCCCTCCTATTCTCTCTGATAGACCGTATAGCCACGCTCCTGTAAGAGCGCAATCGCCCGCTCCACATCCTCCTGGCTGCGGAATGAAAGACGCAGCACCCCGAGGATATCCTCGCGTGTCTCCAGGATTCGGACATTGGTCAGGTTGATCGTATGTTCTCCCAAAAGCGTGGTCACTTTCCCGATAACACCTGGCTCGTCCGGAATATCAAGATACAACTCGAAGTACGCGGCAATCGCACCTTTCTGCTTCTCTGGCAGGCCATCTCGATACTCCCGCGCGGATGCAAAAAACTGCTCAATTCCAGAGCCGTCTGCTTTCTCAATGAGCTCAATCATCGAGTCGAGCACCGTACGCCAATCTTGCGCAAGCTGCTTCATAACAGGACGATTGCTTAACAAAATATCACGCCACATGCGCGGATTGCTCGAGGCAATACGGGTAATATCCCGAAAACCACCCGCGGCCAGCTTACGATACCAGCTTTGCTCATCCTCACAATTTGCGACAAGATTTACAAGCGAAGCGGCGATAATGTGTGGAAAGTGGCTGATTGCCCCAACGACCTCATCATGCTTCTGGGCATCCATTACGACAACTTTAGCGTTAGTCGGAGCTAGCAAAGTTTTCATGCCAGCCACCACTTCCTCCGGTGTTCCCTCCGCAGGCGTTAATACAAAATATGCATTTTCAAACAATCGGTCATGAGAGGCCTCTACGCCAGACTTATGTGAGCCGGCCATCGGATGCCCACCAATAAAATGCACGCCCCGCTCCGCAAACCCATGCGACAGCTCCATTACCTCTACTTTCGTGCTGCCTGTATCGGTAATAACTGCCCCCGGCTTGAGCGGAGTGTAACGCAAGAATGAAATCAGCTCCTGCAGTTTTCCTACAGGGGCACATAAAAAAATAAAATCTGCTTCCGCCACTGCCTCAGCTAGCTGACTCGTTCCCCGATCCAGCACACCAAGTGACAGCGCCATCCGCAAATTATCTTCGATCACATCAAAGCCTGTAATATGTACGTCTTTATTTTTTTTAAGAGAGAGGGCTAATGAACCGCCAATTAGCCCCACTCCGAGAATTGCTACCTCTGTCATTGTATGACTCTCCTCTATCTTGTCTACACCGGTGTCAGAACGGATTTAAGCGCGGCAATCATTTTCTCGTTCTCATCCCGACTGCCGATCGTTACCCGAATCGCCTGCGGGAACGCCCGAATAATGACGCCTTTACGCATCATTGCCTCAAAAATCTCACGCGGATTTTGCTCCGGTAACATATACACAAAGTTCGTCTCAGACGGATAGTAGGCAATTCCCATCTCATCAAGTGCTGCATACACTTGTGCCAACCCTTCTGTATTCGCCTGCTTGCATTTAGCTACAAATTCTTGATCCGCCAGTGCAGCAAGCGCTGCTTTTTGCGCTAGACTGTTCACATTAAACGGTTCACGCACACGGTTGAGCTTATCAATGATACTTTCATCTGCGATTCCGTATCCAACACGAAGCGCAGCAATGCCGTAAATTTTAGAGAACGTGCGGAGAACGATGAGATTTTTGTATTCCTTCATCAGCTCAAGCGCATTCGGGAAGTCAGCGCTTTTCACATACTCTACATATGCTTCATCAAGCACAACGAGCACACGCTCCGGCACTTGTTTCAGGAAAGCTGTAAGCTTGTCTTTATTGATAGACTTGCCCGTTGGATTATTCGGATTACAAATCCATAGTACACGTGTCTGTTCGTTAATGCTTGCTAACATACCGTCGAGGTCGTGATCCCCATCGATACACGGCACTTCAATGACATCAGCACCTTCAATCGTCGCATTTGTTTTATATACGCTAAACGTTGGCGTTGCCATTACTGTATTCGTACCCGGCTGTAAGTACGCACGAGTAATGAGCATAACAATCTCATCGGAGCCATTGCCGAACATAAGCTGATCTTCTGCTACATGTAAGTGACTCGCCACAGCTGCACGCAGCTCCAGGCAGGCGCCGTCCGGATAAATCGATAGACTATCAAGCTGTGCAGTAATCGCTTCTTTTACTTTTGGCGAACAGCCGAACGGATTCTCGTTCGATGCAAGCTTAATGACCTCAGTAAGACCGAGTTCACGCTTTACATCCTCGATCGGCTTGCCAGGTTCATACACAGGAAGAGTTACAATCTGGGATTTCGGAATCATAGTGTCACCTCAATAATGAATAGTTTACGCTCCATTCATCATACCCCAGATTGCAGAAGTTTTACAAATTTTTTTACAACAGTAAGGCCCTCCTGCTTCGTCTCTGCCTGACTGAGCAGCACTTCTGCCTGGCGAATCGTGTTCAGCAAGGCGCTGCCGACAATTACCCCATCACAGTGCGGCGCAAGTGCTGCCACTTGATCGGGTCCAGAAATCCCAAATCCGACTGCCACTGGTACGCGTGCATAGCGCCGTACAGCTTCTAGGAAATCGGTAATGTCCTCTCGCAGCTCACTACGGACCCCTGTAACGCCAAGAGACGATACACAATAAACGAATCCTTGAGCTTGCTCAGCAATCATCTTCACCCGCTGTGCGGACGTAGGAGCGACCAGTGAAATGAGCGGGCGGCCGTATTTTTTCGCCAATGCGTTTATCTCCCCTGCTTCTTCAAATGGCAGGTCTGGAATAAGAATGCCGTCAACTTCTGCGGCTTCCATTGCTTTGTACAACCGCTCTGGACCGAAGCGCAGTACTGGATTGATATACGTAAATAAAATGATTGGAATGTGCACACCGGCTGTGCGCATGTCCCGTGCCAGTTCAAGCGCACGTTCCATCGTTACACCATGCGCAAGCGCCTGAGCAGATGCGTTCTGAATCGTCGGACCATCCGCAAGCGGGTCCGAATAAGGTACCCCAAGTTCAAGAATTGCAGCGCCTTCCTCTTGAAGTGCCAGAGCTAAGTCAACCGTATGTTCCGGCGCTGGATAACCTGCTGTCATAAATGGGATGAATGCTGGCTTCTCCGTATTAAATGCAGCTGCGATGCGTGCCGCACCGCTCCCGGTTTCTAGATTCATGCTCATTACTGTGCGCCCCCTTCTCGTTCGTAAATCTGCGTTACATCTTTATCTCCGCGTCCAGAAAGACAGACAACGAGTATCGTATCTGCGCTTACTGTAGGAGCAAGCTTCACCACTTCGGCAATCGCATGTGCGCTCTCAAGCGCCGGGATAATGCCTTCAGTCGTACATAACAAACGAAGTGCCTCAAGTGCTTCATCGTCGGTTACCGCATGATACGCTGCCCGACCGCTATCATGTAAATACGCATGTTCTGGTCCAACACCCGGATAGTCAAGACCTGCCGATACGGAATACGGCTCGATGATTTGCCCATTCTCATCCTGTAGCAAATATGTCATCATGCCGTGCAGTACGCCCCGGCTGCCTTTGGCGATCGTTGCCGCATGCTTATCTGTGTCTACCCCTTGACCGGCCGCTTCGACCCCAATTAACTTCACATCAACATCATCCAAGAACGGGTAAAACATTCCCATCGCATTGCTTCCGCCGCCAACACAGGCGACAACATAATCTGGCAGCCGCTCTTCCATCCGCATGATCTGCTCACGTGTCTCATCCCCGATCACCCGTTGGAAATCACGTACCATCTGCGGATACGGATACGGACCGACAACCGAACCAATCACATAAAACGTCCGATCTACGCTGCTGACCCAGGCACGAATCGCTTCGCTTGTCGCATCTTTCAGTGTGCCTGTACCCGATTTAACCGGCACAACTTCTGCTCCGAGCAGCTGCATGCGGAATACGTTAAGCTGCTGACGTCTCATGTCTTCTTCACCCATGTATACTTTGCATGACAGTCCAAGACGTGCAGCAACTGTCGCTGACGCAACCCCGTGCTGGCCCGCGCCTGTCTCTGCGATGATCTCCGTTTTTCCCATTCGCTTTGCCAGTAACCCTTGCGCAAGTGCATTGTTAATTTTGTGTGCACCCGTATGGTTCAAGTCTTCTCGCTTCAAATAAATGCGAGCCCCTCCAAGCTTTTCTGTCAGACGTTCCGCATAATAAAGCGGGGTCGGGCGGCCCGAATATTCGCGCAGCAAATACTGCAATTCTTCGAGAAATGCTGGGTCACCTATCGCTTCCTGATACGCTTTCTCCAGTTCATCCAGTGCATTTACAATTGTTTCTGGCACATAACGTCCACCGTGTGCGCCGAATCGTCCTTTACTTTTATAAGCTGTCTCTGTATTCATATGCGTCCATCCTTTCGATCAACGTGCGAATTTTGTCTATATCCTTCCGTCCATCCGTCTCGACTCCACTGGAGAGATCAATGCCGTCTGGCTTATGTCCAGCAAGCAATTCGACTACATTGCCTGCATGAATGCCTCCTGCCACGAACAGTTCAATCCCGTGCTCATCGCACCAGTCACGATACGGTGCGATGCGCTCCCAGTCAAAGGTGCGGCCTGTGCCACCCGATTGTCCGGATAAAGCCGTATCTAATAGCAACAAGTCAACACTTTCCCTATATGGTGCAAGCTTAGCGATGTCGTCTTTCCCTTCAGTAGATAGCCCAACTGCTTTCGTAATACGACAGTGAAACTTATCTTTGACCTCTTTACAGAAGGCAGCCGACTCCGTTCCATGCAGCTGTACGATTGCAAGCGGCTGTTCACGAAACACCGCATCGATTTCCTCCAGAGAAGGATTAACAAACACCCCTGCTGCCAGGGCACCTGCCGGAATATACCCGGCAAGTATCCCCCACTGTTCCGGCTTAATCTGGCGGCGGCTTGGCGCGAAGACGAATCCGATCTGATCCGGTACGAGCTGTTCTGCTGCCATTTGCTGAAGAGTGGATACTTCTGTAATGCCGCAAATTTTCAGTTTCGCTTTCACAATCCGTCTGCCCCCACATGAGAAGGTGTCTGACCGACTAAATGCACAACCGCCTCTGTCACATCAGCCTGCCGCATAAAATGTTCGCCTACAAGCACACCATCTACGCCTGCTGCTGCCAGTTCAGCGATTTGCTCTGGTGCATAAATCCCCGACTCACTAATCTTCACAACCGAATCTGGAATATCGGCCAGCAGATCAAATGTCGTTGTAAGCGAAGTCGTAAACGTTCGTAAATCACGGTTATTTACACCGAGTAAATCCGGCTTAATCGCCCCAAGCACCATATCCAGTTCTGATGCCGTATGCACTTCCACCAGCACTTCCATGTCGAGTGCCCGCGCTTCTTTTGTCATCTCTATCATCTCGGCCCGCGTTAGAATCGCCGCAATCAACAGCACCACATCCGCCCCATTCGTCCGCGCTTCGTACAGCTGGAACGGATCAATATGGAAATCTTTTCGTAAAAGCGGCGTCGTATGTGCCACTTCCTCGCGAATGCGGTGCAAATACGACAAGTGCCCTTGAAAAAAATCTTCATCCGTCAGAACTGACATCGCTTCAACTCCTGCCGCCGTATACGCCTGTGCGATCGCAAGCGGATCAAAATCTGGTCGAATGAGCCCCTTCGATGGCGACGCCTTTTTCACTTCAGCAATCACTCCAACTGAACGGGTACGCTCTGTAAACCGCGCCTTCATCGATCGGCACGGCGACATCGTAGCAATTACACGCTCTAGCTCTGCCTGCGTTGTTTCCTGTTTGCGCTGTGCGATTTCTTCTTGTTTTCTCGCTGTAATCTTACGAAGCATGGCTAACTCCTCCTGTTACTTCAATGATCTGTTCAAGCTTCTGCTGTACCAATCCAGAATCAAGCAGATCAGCCGCCAGTGCTACCCCTTCATAGATCGATCCAGCGCGACTACTTACATATAAAGCAGCCCCCGCATTCAGCACGACAATATCGCGATACGCTCCTGGCTCTCCTGCCAGTACGCGGCGAATAATCTCTGCATTTACTTCAGCACTGCCACCTGCAACCGCCTGTATCGGATAAACAGAGAGTCCGAATTCTTCCGGATGAATGGTACGTGAGAAAATCTCACCATTGCACACTTCCACCACATGAGTCGGCCCACTAATGCTAATCTCATCAAGTCCATCCGCCCCGGTTACAACAAGCGCATGTTGAATCCCAAGCTCGCACAAAGCACGCGCCGCACTTTTTCCCATCTGTCTATCATATACACCCATGAGCTGTCGGTCAGCGCCAGCTGGATTCGTCAGCGGCCCGAGCAGATTGAATACGGTACGAATGCCCAGCTCACGCCGCACACCGGCCGCATATTTCATCGCCTTATGATAATTCGGCGCAAATAAAAAGCAGACATCTGTTTCCTTTAAGCATTCTGCTGCCGCTTCCGGCGTCCCGGTAATGGTAACACCGAGCGCTTCAAGCACATCGGCACTTCCACTTTTGCTTGAGACCGCCCGGTTACCATGCTTAGCAACACGTGCGCCGCCTGCTGCTGCCACAAGAGCCGCCGCTGTAGAAATGTTAAAGGAAATCCCCCCATCTCCCCCGGTTCCACACGTATCGACTAGCCCTTTGCCCATATCCGGGAAGGAAATTGCCTTGCCGCGCATCGCCCGTGCAAAGCCAATGATTTCATCCACCATCTCCCCTTTTATCCGCATCGCGGTCAAAAAAGCGGCGATTTGCGCTGACGGTACAACACCGCTCATGATGTTCTCCATCGCGACCTGCGCTTCGATGCTCGAAAGTGATTCTCCTCTCATTACCTGCTCCAGTACGTGACTAAACATGGCTTCTCAGCTCCTCTGCATGTATCATCTTCTCCGCTAGCGCTAACGCATGAAACATCGCCTGCGCCTTGTTTCTCGTCTCTTCATATTCACTCTCTGGTACGGAATCTGCGACAATCCCGGCTCCAGCCTGCACGTACGCCATCCCGTCCTTACATACAATCGTGCGAATCGTAATGCACGAATCTAAATTGCCACAGAAGCTAAAATACCCGACTGCACCCGCATAAAAACCGCGTGCCTCCCCTTCCAGCTCTGCAATAATTTCCATCGCCCGCAGCTTCGGCGAACCCGATACCGTCCCTGCTGGGAAGCAGGATAAGAGGGCATCGAATGGCTCTTTGTCGGCTGCTAACTCCCCGCATACGTGCGATACGATGTGCATCACGCGCGAATAATACTCCACTTCCATCTGTTGTGTCACTTGCACGCTGCCATATTTCGCCACACGCCCAACATCATTGCGCCCAAGATCAAGCAGCATCAGATGCTCCGCAAGCTCCTTCTGATC
This sequence comes from Aneurinibacillus uraniidurans, assembly GCF_028471905.1. NCBI lineage: Bacteria > Bacillati > Bacillota > Bacilli > Caryophanales > Paenibacillaceae > Aneurinibacillus > Aneurinibacillus uraniidurans. The sequence continues at coordinate 2,531,115 of NZ_CP116902.1, forward strand.
AGCTAGCATGTCAGCCGTAAGCGCCGCATCTTCTGCTTCAGTTTTACCGCGCGGCCGCGTCCCGGCAATCGGACGCGTTTCGACTTTATCCCCCGTCACTTTTACAAGCAGCTCCGGTGATGTACCGACAACCGACATCCCGTCTGCTTCAAAATAGTACATATACGGCGACGGATTCGTCAGGCGAAGAATTCGGTAGACAAGCAACGGATCGGCCTGTGACGGTGCTGCAAAGCGCTGAGATAACACAACTTGAAAAATATCCCCTGATGCGATGTATTCCTGCGCACGCTGCACCCGATGAATAAACTGCTCTCTCGTCATGTTACTCGTAATCGAAAGGTCTGCCCCTTCTTGTGGAATCGGACCCATGTGAGAAAGCCTGAGGGAAGAAGCGGCCAGATGCTTCACAATCTGCTCAATGCGGCTGCATACATCCGCATATGCCGCTTGAAGTTCTTCCACCTGTGCGCCATCTGGCACAAGCAAATTCACAATCACACTTACTTCCTGGCGCACATGATCGTACGCGATGACTTCATCAACGAACAGCAAATTCATCGTATCAAGCGCTAACTCGTCATGGGCTGCTTTCGGCAGTGCCTCCACAAATTGGAGCGTATCATATCCAAGAAATCCAACCGCGCCCCCGGTAAAAGGAGGCATATCAGCAAGACGTGGGCTGCGGAACTGATCGATAAGAGCACGCAGCTCCTTAATCGGATTGCCTGGGTATACTGTGCTAGCTTCACCTCGACGATCCACATGCAGCGCACCGTCCCGCACACGGCATTTTAAAAACGGATTTAAGCCAATAAACGAATAGCGCGCCCAGCGCGTACCGCCCTCTACACTTTCTAGCAAAAACGAATCCGGCTTACGCACAGTTTCATATAATTGAATGGGAGTCGCCTGATCAGCGAGAAATGAATACCGAATGGGAATGACATTGTACGTACTGCTATGGCACAGCACCTCTTCAAAAGCTGGAGTGTACATAGGGGGGATCTCTCCTTTTTCTGTTGATTCAGAAAAAGAGGAGGACAGAGGTAGACCTATAAAACTGTATACAAAAAGACCCGGAGCGCATACTCCGGGCCTCAAATCTGTTCCGTTCATACGCAAACAGACGGTCGCCTCTCCGCTCAACTCTTCTCTGCTCTTCTACTATTTACTCGTCTCTTACTCTCATACTTGCTCTCAACTAAACGCTAACCATACTGCTCACTTAATTGTTCTTAAGCATAACCGTTCTTACCTATGCTGTCAATTACTATTTCGCTTCAGCACGCAAATCTGGCCGAAGAGCCGCCGCTCCACCAAGAAACACATGACGAATTTCATGAATAGACTTTTCCGTGTTTACTAACATCATCACACGAACGCACTTAGCAAGACTTCCCGGAACGGGAATCTCATTCGAGCAAAGAAGCGGCACAAGGTCCCATCCTTCAATTGCCCGGATCGCCCGTGCCGGAAATGCTGCATCTAGATCATGCGTGACGGTGATGATCACACTAGCCACGTCATCTGCATGCAATTCGTTGACCGCAATCAACTCGCGCATTAGCTGGTCCGTCGCAGCCAAGATACTGCTTGCTTCATTGGCATCGACGGTAATCGCTCCGCGTATTCCACGTACTGCCATTACGCTTCCCCTCCTTCATACAATTCGGCAAGCACAGCACGTACTTGCTCTTCCTCTATGTTTTTATAAATATCAACTTTCCCAATCGCAGTTGGCAGCACAAACACAAGCTTGCCACCCTCACCCTTCTTGTCACGACGCATGACATCAAGCATCTCGTCTACATCAAGCGGCACCGGGAGTGCAACCGGAAGGCGATACTGCCGCAGTACACGTATCGTCCGCTCGCTTACGTTCTCCGCAAGTCCCAGGCGTTCGGCGAGGCGGGCAGCTGCCACCATGCCAATCGCAACCGCTTCGCCATGATTAATCCCCTTATACCCGGTCAGCGCTTCAAATGCGTGACCAAACGTATGACCAAGATTTAAAATGGCACGCAGCCCCTGTTCACGCTCATCCTGCGATACAACAGCGACCTTCACACTGCAGGCACGCAGCAATGCTTCCTGCAGCAGCTCATGATCGAACGCTTGTAAGCCATCCGCATTTTCCTCGAGCCATGTCACAAATGATTCATCCCAGATCAGTCCATGCTTGATCACTTCTGCGAAACCGGACGCTACTTCACGCGGTGGAAGAGTCGTCAGCGCATTTGTATCATACGCAACGAGCTTCGGCTGATGGAACGCACCGATAATATTTTTACCAAGCGGATGATTCACCGCCACTTTGCCCCCGACGCTGCTATCATGAGCGAGCAGCGTAGTTGGGATTTGCACAAACGCGACACCGCGCATATACGTTGCCGCAACAAAGCCCGTAAGATCACCAACAACTCCGCCTCCAAGTGCTAGGAAGGCGGATTTACGGTCTAATCCGGCTGTGAGCGCTTCTGTCATAATCTGCTCATATATCGCCAGGCTTTTTGCTTCTTCTCCTGCTGGAACAATAAACTGATGGACGGCATAGCCGCCCTTCTCTAGCAGCTGCACGGTATCTTCTAAATACAACGGCGCGATATGTTGATCCGTTACGATAAATAGCGTGCGCCCCGGTGTGATGCCTGCTTGTTGCAACAAATCCGCAAGCTTCTGCCGCACTCCCGGTCCGATCCAGATCGGATATGAACGCTCTCCAAGTTCTACCGTCAGACACTTCATGCTTAAAACTCCTTGATGTGCGACAAGTAAGCAGTATAATTCGCTTTCATCTCTTCTAGCGAATCAGAACCGAACTTCTCGCACAATGCATCCGCAAGTGTAAAGCTAACGACAGCCTCTGCCACTACGCTTGCCGCCGGTACGGCACAGCTATCAGAGCGTTCAATTGTCGCTTCGAATGTTTCTTTTGTATCAATATCTACGCTTTTTAGTGGTTTGTACAGCGTCGGAATCGGCTTCATTACGCCGCGCACAACAACTGGCATTCCATTTGTCATACCGCCTTCAAGGCCACCCGCACGGTTCGTGCTGCGTGCATATCCTTTTTGCTCATCAAGAACAATCTCATCGTGTACTTGCGAGCCTGGACGAGCTGCTGCTTCGAATCCAATACCGATCTCTACTCCTTTAAATGCCTGAATGCTCATCATCGCCTGGGCAAGACGTCCATCAAGCTTGCGATCCCACTGCACATGCGAACCAAGCCCAATCGGCAGTCCATCTGCGATTACTTCCACGATGCCGCCGAGTGAATCACCGTCTGCTTTAGCCTTATCAATTAGGTCCATCATACGTTGACCCGCTTCTTCATCCAGACAGCGTACCGGAGACTCCTCGGTAATTCGGATTAATTCATCTATGCTTACCTGTACCGGCTTCGCTTCCACTTCGCCAATTCGCAATACATGACCGCCGATTGTAATATCAAACTGTTCTAACAATTGACGAGCTACAGCACCGACCGCGACGCGAATCGCTGTTTCCCGCGCACTGGAACGCTCTAAAATATTGCGCATGTCCCGCTGGTTGTATTTCAGCGCACCGTTTAAGTCAGCATGTCCCGGACGTGGACGCGCTACACGGCGTTTTTCTTCGTACTCATCTGGATCAACCGGAGATGGGCTCATAATTTTTTCCCAATGTGTCCAATCTTTATTCTCGACAACGAGACAGATTGGTGCGCCTGTTGTTTTTCCATGACGTACACCTGCTACAATCTGCACTTCATCTTTTTCAATCTGCATACGGCGACCGCGTCCGTGTCCCTTCATACGGCGCAACAGTTGCTCGTTAATTTTTTCAATCGAAAGGGGAACGTTTGCAGGAACACCTTCGATGATGGCCGTCAATTGAGGACCGTGTGATTCCCCTGATGTCAAATAACGCATGTTCTTCCTCCAACCTTACTTATTTTTATCAGCTATTATAGTATAGTGGCGAGAAAAATCATAGTACCGAGCAAGAGGGATATTTATTTTTCTTGCTCGTTGCCCTCCTACAAGGAAGCATACACTGTCCGTAAAACTGTCTCTCCAGGCGGAGTCCATAAAAAAAGCCATGAAGTTTCACACTGGAGCATTATGTCCTCTGATCGCCTTCCGAGCCTGTTTTACTAAGAAGAAGGGCAAAATTCGCCTGAAAAATAAATATCCCTCTTCACTTCCTCACACCACCAAAGCTACGATTCCACATAAACACAAAACACCCCGTGCTCTAAACAGCACGGGGTGAACCATATGTTACATTTTGCGGTAGAAGAAAGTATCTTCCGGCTCGAAGCCATATTGCTGCGGCTGAAAGATCTGCTCCGTACTGCCGACGAACAGCACACCACCCGGGCGAAGAGCGGCGGCAAATTTGTGATACAGTTCGTTTTTCGCTTCCTCTGTGAAGTAAATCATCACATTGCGGCAGATGATAAGATCAAAATTATGATCGAAAGAATCTGCCAACATGTTGTGGCGCTTGAATTTGATCAGTCGCTTGATGTCGTCTGACATTTCATACATGACGCCATCTTTGCGGAAATATTTAGCCACCAAATCTTTCGGTGCATCCTGTAAGGAGCGATCCGTATACACTCCCCGCTTCGCTTTGGCAATGGCACCCTCATCCAAGTCTGTTGCCTGAATATCGATTTCATGCAGCGGCATGAATTTGGATAACAACATCGCCAGCGAGTACGGCTCTTCTCCAGTGGAGCAGGCAGCACTCCAACACTTGATTTTTCCTTTTTCTTTTTGTAGCCGCGGAATGATTTTTGATTCAAGCACTTGCCAGCGGCTCGGATTGCGGAAAAACTCGGACACGTTAATCGTCATGCGATCAAGAAATTCATCAAACAACTCCTGATTTTTCATCATGCCTTCAAAAAACGCATCAAAGCTATTATAGCCGCGCTTTACGCGCAGTGAGGTGAGGCGACGCTTCATTTGTGCCTCTTTATAAAGCGCTAAGTCAATTCCGGTTTTCCGTTTGACATTGGCGATAAATTGTATAAAATCACGATCTTCCATTCTATGATATCCCCTTATCCTGTTTCACTTGCTGGTTTTCATTTCTCTCCCAATCTATATTCATTCGGCAACTCCGGCTTTTTTCCTGCTGTTTACCTATTAAAAAAAGCTCCCATGACGGGAGCTTTTTCTACAAACAGATAACTAGATCCATTTGTTCATTGTTTTTTCATATTCATGCTGCTCTGCTTGAGTGAACCAGAGGCCGATTTCGCGCTCTGCTGTTTCTGGTGCATCAGAACCGTGAATGATGTTCATGCCCATGCTGATACCGAAATCACCACGGATTGTGCCTGGTGCTGCTTCCGCTGGATTTGTTTTACCCATCATGTTACGAGCTGTCGAGATTACATTCTCGCCTTCCCATACCATTGCAAATACCGCGCCAGATGTGATGAAATCAACGAGTTCACCAAAGAACGGCTTTTCTTTATGCTCTGCATAATGCTCTTCTGCCAGTTCGCGTGGCACGTTCATCAGTTTTGCACCAATCAGGTGAAAACCTTTACGCTCAAATCGATTCATAATTTCGCCGATCAGATTGCGTTGAACCGCATCCGGTTTTGCCATAATAAATGTACGTTGCTTTGCCATATATACCTAACCTCCAATTGTTTTGTGAATCCATGAATTATGTATCATGCACATATGCACGCATCGAAAATTGTAGCAAAAGTCCAGGCACTTTGCAAGTTTGTCAAAATTTACGCTCGCCAATAAAGCGAGCAATCTTGCTCAGCGAGTCGCGATCACGCCCAGCCGGAAGCCCGTCAAGCGCAGCCAGTGCCCGATCAAGGTAACGCTCGGCCAGACGCTGTGTAAACGCAAGCCCTTCCCCGTTGCGGACAAGTTCAATCACCCGCTCGATCTGAGTCGGATCTTCTGCCATACGACGGAACTCATCCGCCTGCTTACTTTGCTTATGCATATACAGTGCCGGAAGTGTAATGTTTCCCTGCCGCAGGTCGCTTCCTGCCGGTTTGCCAAGCGTTTTCTCATCGCCGGTAAAATCGAGAATGTCATCTCTAATTTGGAACGCCATCCCGACATTATAGCCATATAAATACAGACTACGTACAGCTGAATCTGGTGCACCCGTAGCAATCGCTCCAAGCTGGCAGCTCACTGCAATAAGCAGGGCTGTCTTACGGCGGATGCGGCGCAAATAATGCCGCAACCCTTGATCCCAATTATTAAAATCCCGAATCTGCTCAATTTCCCCGATGCTCATCTCCACAATCGCCCGCGACAAAATGCGGTGAATGCGCGGGTCAGTCAACTCAGCTGCAATCATAAGCGCCCGGGCAAAAATATAGTCCCCGGTATACATTGCAATCTTGTTGTCCCATTTTGCTTTTACGGTTGGCTTGCCACGGCGCAATTCTGCGTCATCAATGACATCATCATGCACAAGAGACGCCATATGAATGAGTTCAAGCGGCACCGCCACATATTTTAACCGTTCAATGTCATACGTACCAAACTTCCCACCAAGAAGTACAAAGACAGGGCGGATACGCTTCCCCCCTGCTTTGAGCAAATGACTGGCTGTCTTTTGCAATACAGGCTCAGCTGTATCAATTGCACGGTCCAGCTCACGTTCGATTTTGTTCATATCCGCCCGAAACGGAAAAAATATATCTGCTAGTTTCATTACGCTCCACCCATACCCGTACTGTATTGCCTATGCGCACTACACAGCCGACTGGGCCGAATTCGGGTCCCATACTTCTACTTTCGCAGGCTCTGCTAGCAGACCGAGGTTAGCTGCACACGCATAGTAATATTCCAGACCTTTTTTATGTTCTGTCGTAAAATCATAAGACAAATGCCCGGCATAATACTTCTTCCAAAATGACTCCGTTCCACCGAACTCCTCTTTCACCTGACGAATTACTTCGTCTAGTTCGGCCAGTCCTTGTTTCTTACTGCGCAAAAATTCATGATGCACACGGCTGAGAAGTGCCGATTGCTTTTGGACTGCTTCCCGGCGTACCGCCCATACCGCATATGTCATCCACATACCTGTATGGCGATACCACATCTCACCTAAGTCATACATATAATACCTCGAATTATTCCACGATGCCAGCAGTGCATCATCTCCGATCAGAAGCGCTCCATCTGCTTGACTCATCATCACGTCCAGATTGGACGGCATCGTCGTATACATCGGATGTATGCCTTCAAATGTCTGCAAAATAATCCGCAGTAAATTCACCGACGTTGCCGACATATCGGTCAAAGCAATATGCGGTTCAGACAACTCGGCGAGCGGTCGCTTCGTGAACAGAAAGATCGAGCCGACCGGACCGTGTGAACTAATCGATAAATCGGGCAATACATCATACGCTTTATAATTACGGCCATATTCAAAGGACGAAACAGGTCCCGCATCAATCGTTCCCTCTGCCATGCCTTTATTTAGCTGCGCTGGCACCTGCGGGATGAGCTCCACCTGATTGTCGAATTCATCGAGCCGAAAGAAATGATAAATCGGGCGAATGTTTGTAAATGAAATCTTGCTAATTTTCATCCCTGTCATGAAGCTCACTCTCCCCAGCGGCGAAATAAGTCATGCGGCACGTCTAATGTGTCCAAGATTTTGCCAACCATGAAGTTGACGAGATCATCCATTGTCTGAGGCCTGTGATAATATCCCGGCATCGCCGGTACGATGCGTGCTCCTGCTTGCGCTAGCTTCGTCATGTTCTCAAGCTGAATCACATTAAGCGGTGTTTCACGCGGCACAATGACAAGCTTTTTGCCTTCTTTAAGCATAACGTCAGCTGTACGCTCCAGCAAGTTTCCTGATGCACCGTGTGCAATGCCAGACAGCGTGCCCATCGAACACGGCACAATGACCATCGCATCGCTTCGGTATGAACCACTTGCCACCGGTGCAGTAAAATCCCGTAATGTATGATAATGCAGTTCGCCCACTTCTGTTGGAAACTGCTCCGCAATCACACGTGCCCGGTCTGTCGTATCCAGGCCAAGTTCCTCATGAAACACTTGCCAGCCGGCTTCTGTCACGATGAGATGCACTTTATAATCATGACGCAAAAGCTCCTGTGTCAGCCGGACACCGTAAATCGCACCGCTTGCCCCTGTAATGCCAACAACAAAAATCTTCCTCATCTCATCACCAAATCAAGCATCGTAAACGCAAACACAACTACGCTTAGCACCCCATTCATCGTAAAGAACGCTGTGTTCAATTTTGATAGGTCATGCGGAGAAACAAGACGATGCTCATAAATAAGAATAAGTGCAGCAATCACAAGTCCGAGTGCAAACCATACATGCAGCCCGGTGATAAAATAAAGGGCTACAAAACCAATCATCGTAAGAATATGAAATAGACGTGCTAACTTGAGGGCACTGGCAATTCCGAAGTAACTCGGAATGGAATACAGTCCACGTTCACGGTCAAACTCTGCATCTTGACATGCATAAATCACATCAAAGCCGGCTGTCCACAATGCAACGGATACAAATAGGAGAATCCCCATCCAATCCACCCGACCTGTTGTCGCAACCCAACCGCCCAGCGGCGCAAGTCCGATCGCAATGCCCAATACGATATGACATAGCCATGTAAATCGTTTGGTATACGAATAAAACACAAGGAAAAAGACCGCAATCGGCAGCAATTTTACCGCCAGCATGTTCAGCTGGGAAGCCGCTACAAACAGCAGCACAAACGATGCAATAACAAAGAGAACCACTTCTTTTTTCTGTAACAATCCTGCCGGAATTGCACGCATGGCAGTACGCGGGTTCTCGCCGTCAAACTTGTAATCAATTAAACGGTTCAGTGCCATCGCTGCGCTCCGCGCACCAACCATCGCCATAATCACCCAAAAAATCTGCGCCCATGTCGGCCACATTCCGTTCACAACAAAGCTTCCGAGCACCGCTCCCATGAACGCGAACGGAAGCGCAAACAGCGTATGTTCAAACTTGATCATCTCAAGAATGATTCGCAGCTTATTCACGATTCACTCACCTGCTTCTTATGCCCAATATGAAGTGCCGATACGCCACCCACGAACAGCTTCGTCTCTACATTCACAAGCCCAACTTCACGGAATGCATCAGCAAGCTTACGACTGTCAGGAAAATTCGTCAGCGAATTCGGCAGCCAATTATATTCTTCATACTTATTTACTGTCATGCGGGCAATAAGCGGGAGAATATTATAAAAATAAAAATAAAACAGCTTCCGATATGGAGCAAATGGTGGTTTACTAACCTCAAGCGAGACAACTTGTCCACCCGGTTTCACAACCCGCATCATTTCACGGATAACTTGCTTGTAATCCGGCACATTGCGCAGGGCAAAGCCGATGGTGGCATAATCAAACGTATTGTCTGGATATGGAATGTTCATCGCATCTCCATTGACAAGCGTGATCTGGTCTAACTGTTTGGTTTTTATTTTTTGCGCACCAACATCAAGCATGTTCTGGCTAAAATCAAGCCCCACTACTTCTCCTGTCGGTCCGACCGCTTCCGCCAGACTAATCGTCCAATCGCATGTACCACAGCACAAATCGATGGCCTTTTCTCCCTTTGATACACCCATGCGCTTGTTTGTATACTCACGCCAGGCAACGTGCCGTCCAAAACTGATTACGGAATTCATCCGATCGTATTCTTTCGCAATTGATTCAAATACGGAATGAACATACTCCGCCTTTTTGTCCCCCTGTAAGTTCTCTTGCATGACTACCTCTCCTCTGCCCTTGCTTTCTGGCTGTCCAATTCAGTGGCACATCCGTCAATCAACAGCTTTAGTTCTGTACGTACTACATCATCGCTAAGCTGGGAGGCAAACTTACGGCTCTGATGCAATGCTTTGTGAAGCTCAGCTACGAGCTGCTGATGTGCTCCATGCACACCTACTTCCGCGTTCAGGCGAGCTACATACGGTCCAACTTCTTCATCCGTCGCTTGCTTCCGATACTCTCTAAGCAACTCTTCTGCTCGGAGTAACTGGTTGACAAGCCCCTTCCACGTCTCTTTCTGCTTGCTCCATGTCTCTACAAATGAAAGAATAAGCGCCGACTCCATTTTTACTTTGCCGTCTAAATACAGCTCCGCCGCTCCCCCTTTCAGACCATACAGGCGGATCTTCCACTCATTGATCTCCTGAATGCTGCGAGCAAGCTGCGCTACTGTACGCACGTCATCGATTTGAGCCAGCAAATCATAATACCGACTGCTAAAGTAATCTCCTGCAAGAATCGTCAACTGCCGATTCCGAATGCCTGACATCGTACGCTGACGCGCAAGCGTTACCGTCTCATGGCTGTCAAGACCAAGCTGAACGAGCGCTGTTGTCGCCACGTAACGAGCTACCTGTTCTTTCGGCGCGCCGCCTTCGTGTAGCACCAGTTGCAGAAGCCGGATACGAAGATGGGATACAGGCGGGTTTTCGATATAGGTATACAGGAACTGATTCGCTGTATTTCTAGCAATTAGCTCCATGATTGCTTCGGTTTCTCCCTGAAAACCACTTTGTAAAAGATTCATCATCACACGTCCCCCAAACAAACATTCCGCACTCGCTGAAAACATACCTATAAAGTATACCATATCAGCATGTAGACTACACTATTCTTATTATATATTTGTTGTAATACTCTTGTACAGTAAGCCGGTGGAATAACAAAAAACAAGCAGGATAGTCTGCTTGTTCTCCAAAAAGTTTACTCATCAACTAGCGTGTTCATTTCTCCATTGCGAGTTTGAATAACCGCTTTGCCGCGCACTTTGATCGCGGATGTATGTTCTGTAAACTGCGCAATCATCACTTCACCCTTATCGAGCTTCTCGGAATGATGAAAACGAGTGGACTCTCCACGAGTCAAGCCGATCACATTTACTCCATTCTCTAGCGCCTTAATGACGATAAACTCACTGTTTGCTGGTGCGCTCATCTACGCTCCCCCTTTACTGGTTTCGATTACTATGCATGTTTACTATTGCGTAAAAAGGAAACGCTGTCAATCATTTATCGATAGATCCGGAAGAGAATGTATATAAGCGAGAGAATGAGAACAACCCCAGTGAGGATTGACATATAAAATATTTTGGTATTGTTCTTAAATTTTATTTTACTCATCGATTCGTTCACCTCATCCTTAACATGCATCAAAGTAAACGATTTTACTCATTAAAAAGAGCCGTACGAATAATCGCACGGCTCCCCTCACATGCCAGATGATTTGTGTGCATCCGACGGTATGTAGGCCACTATTGAATGTCTTCTTTCAGTGCCTTGCCTGGCTTGAACGCTGGAATCTTGCTTGCTGCAATCTCGATCTCTTCGCCAGTTTGCGGATTACGACCTTTGCGAGCAGCACGCTCACGTACTTCGAAGTTACCGAAGCCGATCAGTTGTACCTTATCTCCACTTTTCAGCGCCTCTGTAATAGCGTCGAAAACAGCTTCCACCGCTTTCGTCGCGTCTTTTTTTGTCAGTTCCGCCACTTCGGATACACGGGTGATTAACTCAGTCTTATTCATGTTCTTCACCTCCTCCCACAGAAGCAGTTTGCTATTCGTTGTGTACGATTTGTAGTATAAATATACGCGAATCCTACAATTTGAAAGGTTAACAAGCTAATAGTAATATAGAAAAGCCAGCAATTCAAGGGGATTGAGCCATATAACGGCATACTTTCTTCATCTGTACAGGAAAAAGGCTTCTTCCTGAGGGGAGAGAAGCCGGTGTTTCCTGGTCATATCTATCTGTTTGTACAGCTACAGAATGATTGCGATAAGTCCACCCGACCCCTCGTTGATGATGCGACCGAGCGTTTCCTGTAGCTTGTAGCGTGCATTGTCTGGCATCATCGCCAGCTTCGCAGAAATACCTTCGTTCACAATCGAATTCAGCGAGCGGCCAAAAATATCGGAGTTCCAGATGCTAAGTGGATTTTCTTCAAAATCCTGCATGAGATAGCGCACAAGCTCCTCGCTCTGCTTCTCGGTGCCGATAATTGGCGCGAATTCTGACTCGACATCGACACGGATCATATGAATGGATGGGGCAGTCGCTTTTAAGCGAACACCGAAGCGAGAGCCGTGGCGGATAATCTCTGGCTCATCAAGCTTCATCTCTTCAAGTGACGGCGGAGCGATGCCATATCCGGTCTGACGAACCATCGTGAGCGCACCCGAGATTTTATCGTATTCTTTCTTCGCATAGCTGAATTCCTGCATGAGCTGCAGCAGATGATCCTTGCCGCGAATTTCCACTCCAACAATTTCCATCAAAATCTGATCGTACAGCTCATCGTGTGCATACAGGTCGATTTCTGCCACACCCTGGCCCATATTCATATCCGCGAGTGCGGCACGCTCGATAAATTCATACTCTCCAAAATAGCCCACTACCCGATCTACATCACGCAGGCGACGAATATCCTTAACCGTATCGCGCACAGCTTCCTCGAAGTTTTTGCGCAGCCAGTGATCTTCGGAAAGTACCATTACCCACGATGGCAGGTTCACGTTAACTTCGTGCACCGGGAATTCAAACAGCACTTCACGCAGAACGGATAGCCCTTCCCGCTCATCTAGCGCATCAACGCTCATTGCAAGCACCGGAACGTCATACTTCTCTTCAAGTGCGGCACGCAGCATCGCGGTATCTGCACTGGTCGGATAAATCGAGTTAATAACAACAACGAACGGTTTGCCCACTTCTTTTAATTCGTTAATAACCCGCTCTTCTGCTTCTGCATAATCCGAACGGGGAATTTCGGCAATCGAGCCATCAGACGTAACCACAACGCCTAATGTAGAGTGTTCTTGAATGACTTTACGCGTGCCGATCTCAGCCGCTTCCTCGAACGGAACCGGTTCTTCATACCATGGTGTAGTGACCATGCGTGGACCATTCTCATCTTCATACCCGCGCGCACCCGGTACAGCGTACCCGACGCAGTCCACAAGCCGTACATTGATGGTTAACCCGTCCGTTACATTGATTTCAACAGCGCTGTTTGGGACGAACTTAGGCTCGGTTGTCATAATCGTCCGGCCAGCAGCACTTTGCGGCAGTTCATCAATCGCACGTAACCGCTCCGCTTCATAAGGAATATTCGGGATGACGATTGATTCCATAAACCGCTTAATAAAAGTCGATTTACCTGTACGTACCGGACCAACTACCCCGATGTAGATATCGCCGCCTGTACGCTCTGCAATGTCTTTAAAAATGTCTACACGTTCCACCTGTACACCCTCCTCGCGTTTGGTTCCCTGCTTCTTGTACAATAAGGACACTACTCATCTTATGAGGGCGGCGGGGAAAATAGACCGCACCCGAGGCTGCCAAGCAAAAAAGCGAGTACCCACTGCGGGCCTCGCTTCCTTTCTTGCCCCGCCCTGTCCTACTTTTTACAACCATATGCAGCGGGGTGTACCAAATATGTCAGTTGTTTTGTGTTTTATCTTGCTCTGTTCTTCTTTCTCGCTGTTCAGCAAGCTGTGCCTGTACAACCGCTGCCAGTTTGCTCTGCGGCAAAGAGATGCGGGTCGATCCTTGAACTTTTGTTTGGCAGGCCAGACGGACACCTTGTGCAAGCTCAGCGCTACTAATCAGGCGCTTCTCGGCTTCACACGGCAGTGAAACTACACTCTCCTTATCAACTCGTACCTTACACATCGTACAAGAACCGTTCCCACGACAGCGCTGCGTAATCGCTACTCGCGCCCGGGACGCCGCACGCAAAACAGTTTCACCCTGCCGTACTTCCACACTACGATTAGATGGAACGAATGTAATTTGGGCCATGATTGATCATCTCCATACTGACTCTATCAGTCATCCCCATTATAGCACAAAAGTAGGTGGGCTGAACCTTCACCAAGACAAACGCATAGGATGATGATGACTACATGACAAAGGAGGCGCAATCATGCTCAGCCAGAAGCGGAAAAATCCGCGCGCACAAGGACCGGCAGGGCGGCGCAAACCAAAACGAAAACCCGCAGCAGCCCAAACACCTAAGGAGCCAAAAGCGACCGAACTTGTGTCTACTGAAACCCCTGAACCATCCCGTACTACACCGTCTGCACTCATGAAAAACTTACCTGATCTTCTGCCAAAGTCTCCAGATGAAATGCGTTTATCTATTAATAATGTCCGCGAATGGTCAAGCCAAATGCGAAGTACGATGCTGCAGGTAGAGCAAACATTAGGCACACTGCACGGGCTCGTCGGCATGTATGAACGCTGGAACTCCGGCAACGAAGCACGACAGGCAGCGCAAATCGCCAGCGGCCAACCCGTGGATCGAAGCCCGCTCTCGTTCGTTCGCTCGCTTCGCAATGTAGACTTCAGCCAAATTCTTTCCTTGCTAAACTCCCCACTCGTGCAAGCACTACTAGAACTTGACGATCTAACGTCAGAAGAGGAAACATCCTCGTCATAATTGATTGATACGTAAAAAGGGGAAATGCTCACAAGCATTCCCCCTCTTTATGTTTCTGTATCCGCAGACCGGTTATGAGAGCCCTGTTTTGCGAATCATGCTATACTGTATGCGCACCTTTTCCCGCCTGTAACAGCTTCTTATGCCTAAATTACGCGCGCTTACAGCTTACCTTTGAGAAGGCCCGTCAATGTCTTCATATCACCGCTTTGAATGTTATGATTTCGAATGTAGCGTACAATACTGTCTTCCTTCTCTTGCGACATTCTGACGTTTGCAATCACCGCAAGTTGACGCAACAGTTGACGAACCTTTTGATCATCAGCCAGATCACTTTTCTTTATGCCACTTGCCAGACTCTCCAGCTTTGATGTGTCCACGTTTTTCCCCTGAAGTTTCTCCAGGAATTTTTTCGGAATTTTTGTCATGCTTATTCCTCCTTCCACTGTACATCCACAGTGTATGAGGAGGGCGGGCAAAAAGTGCAGTCTGACTGGACACTATCTACATCATTGACTTTCGAAATAGCGAAGCGCCATATCTTCCGTTTCGTGGCGGCGCACCCGACCCATTAAATGATTAACCGCTTCACGCGGCTCCTTCCCTTCAAACAGCAGCGCGTGCAGCTCCCGGGTAATCGGCATATCAATCCCGCACTTTTTCGCAAGCTCATTAACCGCTCTCGTCGTCTTAATGCCTTCGACGACCATTCCCATCTGTTCTACAATTTCATCCGGCGTCATGCCCTGTGCGAGCATATTGCCCGCACGCCAGTTGCGGCTGTGACGACTTGTGGCAGTTACCACGAGATCACCAACACCCGCTAGGCCGGAGAATGTCAGAGGATTGGCTCCAAGCTTCACGCCAAGGCGCGTAATTTCTGCCAGGCCGCGTGTTAACAGGGCGGCTTTTGCATTGTCACCGAACTGCAGGCCATCGCTTACCCCTGCTCCGAGTGCAATAATATTTTTAAGCGCCCCGCCTATTTCTACTCCGATTACATCTGGGTTGGTATAAACACGGAATCGGTTCGTCATAAGTGCATCCTGTACGATTTGCGCCACCTTTCGATCTTCCGCAGCTGCAACAACAGTTGTCGGGGCTTTCACTCCAACTTCTTCGGCATGGCTTGGGCCAGATAGCACCGCGATGCGAGAGCGAAAGCTCGCAGGAAGCTCTTCGGCAATCACTTCACTCATCCGTTTCAAAGTGTCAAGCTCCATCCCTTTCGTTGCATGCACCACGACCGCATCAGGGTGAAGGTGTGGCGCTAACGCCCGTACAGTTTCCCGCATCGCATGAGAAGGCACGACAAGCAGCACAAACACACACCCAGCCACCGCTTCTTCTAGCGATGAATATGCCGTAATCGCATCAGCAAGCTGAATGTCTGGCAAATATTTCTCATTCGTTCTCGTTTGATTGATCGCGTCAGCAAGTTCGGCGCGGCGAGCCCAGAGAGAAACATCGCTATAGTTTTCTGCCAGTACGGTTGAAAGCGCGGTTCCAAAACTCCCGGCTCCGATGACAGCAGCCCTATTTTCCATCGCGTTTCCCCTCCTGCTTCTTCTGACCAAGCTTGCGTTCTGTTCCCTTTATCAGACGACGGATGTTTTCCACATGGCGAATAAACCCAAGCAAACCGACAAACGCGGCTCCTGCGATATAGACGCCCGGCTCATGATATATGTACATCAAAAACGGTACAAGCACAAAGAATACAAGCGACCCAAGCGATACATAACGAGTCAATGCAATGACTACAATCGTAATTCCGACCCCAATGAGTGCCGGAATTGGCGTAAGCGCAAGTAGCGTCCCGATCGTTGTCGCGACGCCCTTGCCTCCTTTGAATCCGAAAAATACCGGCCAGTTATGCCCGAGGACAGCGGCAACTGCTGCGCCGACAATTGCCCACTCTGGTACACCAAGCAGACGGGCAATCGTAATCGCAATTGCGCCTTTCGCTGCATCAAGCAAAAGAACAGTAATTCCCGGCCCTTTGCCGAGCATACGGAGTGTATTCGTCGCTCCAGCATTGCCGCTGCCGTGTTCCCGAATATCAATTCCAGCAATCAGCTTCGCAATCACAATGCTGAAGCTAATGGAACCGAGCAAATACGACAGCAGAATGACAACTGCTCCCCCCATATGGTTCTACTCTCCTCTACTCTGTTGATTTATTACGGACGAGAATCCGTATTGGCGTTCCTTCCATTGGGAACGCTTCTCTTATTTTATTCTCTAGATAGCGCTGATAGGAGAAGTGCATAAGTTCGGTATCATTCACAAACAACACGAACGTTGGCGGCTTCACTGCAACCTGGGTTGCATAGTTAATGCGCAGACGACGCCCTTTATCTGTTGGTGGTGGCGTTACCGTTGTCGCTTCATGAATAAGATCATTCAGAATTGGTGTTGCAATTCGCAACGAATGCTGCTCAGCTACTTGCGATACTTTTGGCAGAATGGTCTGCACACGCTGTTTCGTTTTAGCAGATACGAACACGATTGGAGCATACGATAAGTATTTGAATTCACCACGAATGTCCGCAATGAATTTATTCATTGTTTTATCGTCTTTTTCAACAGCATCCCATTTATTCACTACAATGATGACGCCACGGCCTGCTTCATGCGCATAGCCTGCAACTTTCTTATCTTGCTCGATGATGCCTTCTTCCGCATCAATGAGCACAAGCACAACGTCAGAGCGTTCCATCGCACGCAGCGCACGCATTACGCTGTATTTCTCCGTAGATTCGTACACCTTACCACGCTTACGCATACCGGCCGTATCAATGAGGACGTAATCCTGACCTTCAAATGTAAACGGCGTATCGATTGCATCTCGCGTTGTACCTGCGATGTTACTCACAATTACACGCTCTTCTCCGAGAAGTGCATTAACAAGCGATGATTTCCCTACGTTCGGACGACCAATAAGGGATACCCGGATTACATCCTCCCCATACTCGTCTTCCTGATATTCCGGGAAGTGTTTGATTACTTCATCGAGCATATCGCCAATACCGGTGGCATGTGCACCCGATACTGCCTGCGGATCTCCAAAACCGAGCGAATAAAACTCATATACATCGTTTAGACGCTGAATGTTGTCAATTTTGTTCACCGCAAGTACAACTGGTTTCTTAGAGCGGAACAGCATCCGGGCTACTTCCTGATCCTGATCCGTAATCCCCGTTGTTCCATCTACTACCAAAATAATGACATCCGCTTCATCAATTGCCAGTTCGGCTTGATAGCGGATGTGCTCAAGCAAAATGTCATGATCGTCAAAATCAATTCCACCTGTATCAATCAAGTGGAACTCTTTGCCGAGCCACTCAGCACGGCTGTACAGGCGGTCACGTGTAACGCCTGGTGTATCTTCCACAATCGCAAGCCTCTCGCCTACAATGCGGTTAAACAGCGTTGACTTGCCTACATTCGGGCGGCCAACGATGGCAACTACTGGATTTGACATAACGTATATAACCCTCTTTTCTGCAATATCTCTCCTATCATAAAATGAATCCTACTGGAAACACAAGCTTCATTATGAATGTTTCACAATAATAAGCGTATCTGGACGAAGCTGGTGGGCCACACCATCGATAATTTTTTCGAGCGTAAATGCAATCTGCTGCACCTCCTTTTGGGACCCGGCATAGAAGATAGGAGCCCCTCCACCAACCGCTTGCCGATCTGAAGTAATGACAGCGAGTATGTAACTTTCGATTGACTGTGACATCGTTTATTCTCCTCCCGTCCGCTCCTGATTGACACTTGCTTTACGCGGTCGCCGAATCGCACTGTCAAGCACGGGTACACGTCGCGCTGTCTCGGCTACTTTGCTCGTATCTTTTTCTTCCGGCAACAAAAACACGCCAAGTCGTCCGGATTTCATGTCGCGCTTTGCCAGCGGCACGAGCGCTGGTTCACCAGAATCACGATACACGCCGAGAATCGACGATATATCATGCAGCATCGCCTGACGCTGTCCCAGATTGGCAATGGTGAGCAGAGCACCTGCATCTTTCGGTGTCACCATCAGACCAATCCCATGCTCGCTGATTACTGCCCGATCCGATTCTAGACCAACATTCATAATATAAACGTCATCCACATATAAATTTGGCCCGTCCAGGCGCAACTGCGACACTTGCACATCTGCAATATCGCCAAGCACTTTGCCGGACATAAGCCAGCTATTCACGAAAAACATCAGCACTCCGCCAATCACCACCCACCAGACGGATGTTTTAATCGCCAGAAAAGTTACCACAACCGATGTGAAAATCACAAGATAATTCCGCCCTTCAAACACCTGGGCAATCCCCTCAATATACGCGACCCCGCGCGGCACAAGCTCCATGCTGTCAAGCTGTTGCAGCATGTTGCGCTCCATATTCCGCACATCGCGAAACTGCTGGGCAGCAAGCCCAAGAAACGTGATGGCCGTCCAGTCCGCCTGCAAAATGGATGGAATGGCAACCGCCCCAATCATGGCAGCAATAAAGCCGAGAGCGACATGAATGATGCGCCCGTGCGGATACGTCGGATACTGTCGATAATCGGTACGCAGCATGTACAACCGTGCCAGCACACCGAACAACACACCGGCAGCAACCGGAACGGCATATTGTGTATACGAATGCGTCATTGCCCCCTCCCTTTTCGCAGCCCGAACAGCCGCCGCACTGTTCCGATTCCGATGTCTACACACGCCGCCATTACGCACTGACCGCTTAACGAAACAATAAGAGCTAGCACGAGCCCATCACGAAATGCCAGACTACCGATTACGCTTTGCCTGTTCAATTGATACGTGTAGCCCGCAAATAAGATATCCATGATGCAAAACGCCAGTCCAACAATCGCCAACCCATGTGCCACATCGCGGCTCATCATAAGCGCAAGCAGCAGGGCAACGCTTGCCAGCAGGTAGTTTTCTCCTACAATCTGTAATACCGGATCAAGTCGCAACATATATCGCAGCAGAAACAGCGTTACTCCTGCCAGCAGTGCCGCCGTCAAAATATAGCGGCGTACATCCTTTTCCTCCCGCGCCCATACATACGTAAACATTCCAAGCGGCAACAAAAATGAACCCATATATAGCCCGATGCCATATGCATGTACCTCGATATTTCCAGTCAGCAGCACAACCAATAGCAAAAACAAAAAGACACGTGGTCGAATTCCGATGCGCTGACTCAACCCATCCAGCATTCCCATCCAGCCTACGATCCATATAAGAAGCAAGCAGCAGAATGAAAGGTACCCTGCATTCATCATTAATCCCTCCTCTGTCAGGTTTCCTACTATGTAGTATGACCAAAACAGAGAGAAGACAAGCGTAGAGGGCTTTTGTGTAATCCGAAAGCGTGGTGGGGGGAATGGGAGACGGGAGGAGCCGTTCGCTTGGTTACGCTTGCAGGGAAGCTATGACTGTCCGCTCCAGGAGCCCGGCGAACGTGCCCGCAAAGAAAAGCCAATGATGCTTATTCACCGAAGGATTGCGGGCAAAGGCTCGTTCGCCAGTCTCCCTCCGCTGGGGAATCGCGTAAAGGCGCTCTCTTACTCCTCCCGTCTCCCACTCCCCGCAACGTTTTTGATTTACAAAAACCCGCTCAACGTTAGGTTTGGGTCAAGCACAAAAAAGAGACTGCCCTACGCTACTCTATCATAGCTTTGGAACAGTCCCTCTATCCGATGAACTCAATACGAATTCGCCGGTTTTCATATATCAATTAAGATTTAAATTTTTTGAGCAGGTCACCGAATTGGTCACCAAGTGTTACACCCATGCCTGCATTTTCTTCTGCTTGATACTGGGCTACAACTTTCTTTGTATCTTGTTTTTGTTTCTCTTCTTGCACTTCGCGAATGCTTAAGCTCATGCGCTCTTCATCTGGATTGATATCCAGAACTTTTACATTCACTTCTTCGCCCTCTTTCAGTACTTCATCTGGCGTACCAATGTGACGATTCGCAATTTGAGAAATGTGTACAAGGCCTTCTACGCCCGGTGCTACTTCAACGAATGCACCAAAGCTTACGAGGCGCTTCACTGTTCCTTTTATAACAGCGCCAATTTTGAAACTCTGCGCAGCTTGTTCCCACGGACCTGCCTGCGCCGCTTTTATGCTAAGGCTGATGCGCTCATTTTCCTTGTCAATCTTGAGGATTTTTACTGTTACTTTATCCCCTTCTTTGAGAACATCGGACGGTTTATCCACATGGCTCCAAGCGATTTCCGAGATGTGTACAAGACCATCAACCCCGCCAACATCCACAAATGCGCCAAAGTCTGTCAGACGCTGCACTGTTCCTTCGATTACAGAACCTGCCTGCAAATTCTCAAGCACTTGACCTTTTTGTTTGTTTACTTCTTCTTCAAGCACAGCACGGTGTGAGAGAATAACCTTGTTCTTCTCCTTGTCGAGCTCAATGACTTTCACAGACAACGTTTTGTCTTTGTAATCTGCGAAATCTTCTACAAAATGACGCTCAACATGGGAAGCTGGAACAAAACCGCGTACGCCGAGGTCTACTACAAGGCCGCCTTTTACGATATCTGCGATTGTTACCTCAAACACTTCGCCTGCTTCATGCTTACGTTGAAGCTCATCCCATGCCTGCACCGCATCAACAGCTCGTTTGGACACGATCATCTCATCTTTTTCTGCATCAAGACGGATGACTTTAACCTGGATTTCTTGGCCCTCGGACAGAACATCAGCTACTTTATCAATATGCAGGCTGGATACTTCACTAATCGGAAGAATGCCTTCATATTTATAGCCTACATCAATCAAAGCTTGCTTCTCGTCCACTTTGGAAACAGTGCCGGTCAGCACTTGATCTACTGCTACTTCAAGCTGAGCATTCAATTCGTTTTGATTTTCCTCTACCATAGACCATACCTCCTTGAAATAAAAGCCATTCAAACAATAAATGCCAGCGCATTTATAGTAAAACAGCAACATATTTATCTTAGCTTACCAGAGATTGGAGAGCTGGCGCTAGTGCCAAACATGCTATTCTCTCCGAACTCTGGAAAGTGAGACGACTTTACATAAGACAGCCATCCTTCTGTAAGACACCTATGCATTCCTATGTATATCCAGAAGAGATTGGATTTCCCGCTGAATGATGGTGGCCGCATGATGCATACGCTCCGTATTATTCTCACCAGCAGTTTCAGCTGCTAAGTCGAACGGTTTGCCATAAATGATCGTAATAGGCCGAAATAAGCGATATGCGCCAATGATCGCGACGGGCACCACGCGTGCACCTGATTTCAGTGCAATCATGGCAGCACCTGGCTGTACTTCCCGCATCGTGCCATCCGCCTGCAGATTACGCGTTCCTTCCGGAAAAATTCCTACCGCATGCCCTTCCTGCAGAAGTTCAAGCGCCTTGCGAATTGCCTGGCGATCCCCTGCGCCACGCTTGACCGGGAAAGCTCCACATTCTCGGGCCAGCTTGCCGGCAATCGGCACATGGAACAATTCTTCCTTCGCCATAAAAAACACCTGGCGCTCAAGGCCTGAGCCAAGCGTAATCGGGTCCCAGTTGCTGATGTGGTTGCAGCAAAGCACAAGCGGACCGCTATCCGGAACATTCTCCTGACCAAGCACCCGGAAGCGATAGCCACCAGCAAGAAGTATCCTAGCGACGCGACGCCAGAACGTATACACCCTGCCTGCCATTACGCTCGCTCTCCGACCTGCTCTTCGTACAAAGCGACGATACTCTCCACAACCTGATCAATCCCAAGACCCGTTGTATCAAGCAAAATCGCATCTTTCGCCTGCTTAAGCGGTGCGATCTCACGCTCACTATCCTTGCGATCACGCTCAGCAATATCGGCCATCAGCTGTTCACGATCAGCCGGTATCCCACGCTGCTCGAGTTCGCGCAGACGGCGCTCCGCTCGCTCTTCAATTGACGCCGTTAAGAAAATCTTAACCTCAGCATCCGGTAGTACATGGGTCCCAATATCACGCCCATCCATTACAACACTTCGGGAACGAGCCATCTCCCGCTGCAGCTCCGTCATCTTCTCTCGTACAGCTGGATGAGCGGCTACGGTAGATACATGCCCTGTCACATCCGGTGTGCGAATCGGGTCCGTGACATCTTCTTCATTCACATACACCCGCTGTCCGTCTGCTGTAACGTCGAGTACAAGCTTCATCTGATCTAAGAGAGCCCGCAGTGTTTGCTCATCTGTCAGCGAGCATGATGTACGAAGTGCCATATACGTGAGCGCACGATACATCGCTCCCGTGTCAATATAAAGCATGCCGAGCTGTTCCGCAACACGGCGTGCTACGGTACTTTTGCCGGCCCCAGCCGGTCCGTCAATTGCAATCTTCACATTCATCCCACCATATTTATCCTTTTCCTGCTTCTCGCATCTGGAAATAAAGAAAATAAGCAGGGTGTGCCTGCTTTTCTTCTTCGTTTCCCTCTAAATCTGCACATAGCAGACCGCAGGCAATCCCATCATTGAATTACCTAAATAGTAACATAGGGACTAGGGGGATGCAACGCCTTCCAACCGCACCGTTTCGACAAACGACTGGCGAAACGAGTCAAATGTAAGCAAAAATTGACTCCCTATTACAAGGGCGATTCCTACGAGAATTACCAGAATAAACCCCTTCTCTACCCGACCTGCCAGACGGACAAAACGTTTCTCATAGGAAGACTGGTTCATTCGTGTCATAACGTATCCCTCCTGCTCCCATCTTACCCGCTCTTTCCACTCTGTATTCCGTAACTACTCCTAGTGCATACCTGCTTTAATCTTTTCTACCTTTACTTCCTGACCCGTTTGCGTATCAATATAGATCCGATACGTTTCTTGTCCAATGGAACCATAAAACTCATACGCATATACCTCTTTCCCACGCTCATCTTCAATGATCGCTTTGTGGACCTCTTTTACAATAAACGCAGGATTCAGCCTCTTACGCGCCTGTGCTTCGCTAACCTTGGCCTTTGGAATGGTGCGTACCCGATGGTTTAACAGATAGCTCTCACCTTGAAAGCCCGTTGTCGTTCCATTATCGAGCGCAATTTTAACCGTAACGGTATCTGGATATAAGCGCACATCCCCCTGCTTGCATACGTATGTGAATGCAGCCACTCCTTTATAATCGTCATAGGACATAGCTTCCATATTCGTATACCCCCGACGCTTCAAGTACTCGTCTGCCCGGCGTTGTGCATCCCCCATACTAATCTTATGCTTGCCAATGTCTCGCTCATCGAGCACCCAGATTACATGGCCGCCTTTTTTCGAAATATCAACAAACACAGGTGTCTTCTGATCTTTTCGTTCAATGCGTACACTGTACGATTCATATTCCCTTGTTTTACCGTTATCCGTCACTGTTACTTGTTTAATCGCAGTCGCTGGTAGCTCAACAAATGCGAGCGCTTTTTTCTTTGCTTCATCTGCACTTACCACTTGACCTTTCATGGACTGGATTTTCAACTTACGACCGGCATTCAAGCTACCAATTCCTGAACCAAATTCTACATCCTTATACCCTTCTACACTTTTATCGAGTACTTTAAGACCATCGACAATCGTGTTATCTTGCGGATTATGCTCACTTGCAAGCGCCGTCTCGACATCCATCCAGCGCAGCTGCTTCGTCATAATCGTACTTTGCACTTTTTGCAAGTCGCCGTGAATATCCTTTGAATGGGCGTACAGCTTGCCAAGGGTATCATATTCTTGCTTTGACAGCGGCTCGCGATCTAGATCGCGCACCGCGGTCTGATAGCTAAAATCCGCTACATTCGCCAGGAACTTCTCCGTGTGGTTAAACGGCATAAGCGTAAGAGGAAGCTGAGACACATCATTCTGAGCCGAATACGCCAACCGCCACACATTTGTCAGGCTTGGTGTTAACTGCTGCCGCGAGTTAACTGCCATTGTCTTGCCAAGCTCATCCTGCAATCGATCCATATGATAGTTTAAATTATGAAAAGCTCGCTGGTACTGGTTCTCTGCCTTAATTAAAACCGAATTTTTTTCTTTGTTCTCTTGATACCCCCACATTCCAGCCCCAATCACGCCAACAGCCAGCACAGGGAACAATACACCTGCAATTCGTCCATACATGTGCAGCACTCCTCCATCATCCAGTATTACCCGTAGTTTGAGGAAAGAAGTTGCTAATTATACAAAAAAGCGAAGGGCTATATGAACACCCTTCGCTTACATCAATTCTGATACCGTATCAAACTGATCACGATTGCTGCAAATGCACTGCTTAAACCCGGTTTCTATACATCCAAACTTGTTCAGTGAACCACGAAGTATATACCGTTCCCCACACTCCGAACAGCGGATCGTAACTTTATATCGTTCTGCCTCGTTCATATTTTCTCAGCCTCCTCCTCGTAGTGTGCCCCGAACGCGGCCGCCATAGACCTGTTCAGCGCAACGCGACTGAGATTGAGCGCCAGAAGCCAGAGCACCAGCATGAACGGAGCCATCAACCACGGCCAAATCGGCTGCTGCATGAGAAGAATACGGTCATACGTACCATGTAATATAACCGGAATCGCCAGACTAATGACAAGATACAAGCGGCGCCGGGTGCGGCTAGCACTGAATTTGGCTTTGCCAAAATAATAGCCCATCAACACTCCGAACAGACCATGCCCGGATACCGGAAGCAACGCGCGATAGAACGCCGCCGTCGCTCCACCATGTTCGCGCAGATAGAAAAAGTTCTCCAGCGTAGCAAAACCAAGCGAGACCGCAACTGCATACACGATTCCATCATACGGCTCGTCAAATTCAACATGCTGATACACCGTATAATAAATGATAAACCACTTAAAAAACTCTTCAAGAAATCCAGATAGCACGTACGACTGGGCGAAGGCTCCTAACTGCAATTCTTCCTGAATCCCAAATTGTACAACCATCACTGGAAATACGAGCAAAAGCCCGATGATAAACATTCGTACCACCATATGTAGTGGCTCAATTTCATACTTATCTTTTAAATAAAAATAACTGAGTATGGCAATACCAGGGGCAACAGCAGCTCCCATGGTGGCTAACATAGCATTCGACTCCCTTGGGTTATTTATTGTACTCCTCATCGTAACACGGAATGTGCATGATGGAAATACAATTGCTGGAGGTATTTATGCAAAACAAAAAACCTAACCATAAAATAAGTTAGGTTCCATAACCAAATCCAGCTGCCTTTCACTTCTGCTGGAACGTTACATTATGCTTTTTGGCCAGCGCTTCTATCTCCGTTTGCCACTGTCTAATTCCTTTACGTCCTTCTGCCAATTTATCATTAGCTTGCGCGAGTAACCCCACATCCTGTTTTTCCAGTGCATCCGACATTTGCAAAAAAGCACTGTACTGCTTATTGGCTGCTTGAATATAAATTTCATGTGCTGCCTGCAGCTCTTTGGTTGCGGGTTTGATCGCTTCAAGTTTTTCAATGAAATCCCGATACTTCGGTATTACAGAATCCTGCAGTTTGTTGTATGTGATTTCATCATTTTTAAAATTGTTTCCGGTTACGCTTTCATAATCTCTTATAGCATCTGTTTCTACTTTCGCAAGTTCAGGGAGCTTGTTATTAATGTAATCCTGCAGGTCTTTTGATACTTCACTTTGCCCACACCCTACAAGAAATAACACAAGTAAAAAACCGATTAACATTATCGACCTTTTAACCATGACCACACCCCTTTTACTACAGTAAATTCCCGCACACAAAAGATTATGACTACGAATTTACTATCTGCTGCACTGCGAGGTGTGGTACCTGACCTTTTCTCATCAAAACAAATGTTTCACATCATTTATATCGCTCGCAAGCATCACCGCAAGGCGTATACGCGCTTTTTTGGAATCAAAGTCATTGCCAAGTATTACACCGTGTCTGTACAAATCGTACGCGCTTCCCCGGTAATCATACGTAGTATCTACCCTACCTTCTTCTGCGCTTGTTGTAATAACAATGTGAATGCCTTGCGCAAGCGCCTCTTCAATCCCTTCCATCATGTTAGGCGCTGTCTGCCCCCGACCCGCACCTTCTAATATAATTCCTTTTGAACCAGACTGTACGGCTGCACGCAGAAATTTACTATCCGCACCCGCGTAGCACTTAATAATATCTACCATCGGAATATCTTTCGTCAGCTTGAACGTTTCACGTCGAATCGGCTTCTGGTACACCACAACTGCATCATTGTCAATAATACCGAGATACCCGAATCCGAATGAGTAAAACCCTTGCATATTGGATGCATGAACCTTTTTCACATAACGAGCGGAGAAAATACGCTCGTTAAACACCACGACAACACCTGCATTCTTCATATCATCACTGCAAGCCGTATAAACCGCATGACGAATGTTGCTGTATACATCGTTGCTCGCATCACTGAGCGCACGTTGTGAGCCTGTCAGAACAACCGGACGAGCATCATCAATCGTTAAGTCAAGAAAGTACGCGGTTTCTTCCATCGAATCGGTTCCGTGCGTTACGACAATACCGGACACCGACTCATCCATAAATACTTGCTCAATCTTCTTTTTCAGTACAAGCAACTCATCAAATCCAATGTGCATAGACGGAAGCTGAAGTACTGATTCGACTTGTATGTCAATGTCAGCCGGCAAGCTGCACCGTCTAACCAGCTCTTCTCCTGTTAACTCACCCGCTACAAGCATCCCCTTCTCATTCGGCACACTTGCAATCGTTCCACCTGTTGTAAGCAAAACCACTTTACGCATATATAACCCCCATCTTATCGCTTTGCAATTTCTTCCACAATCAGTCCACCGTGAAAGCGTCCATTCTCAATAAAAATAACATTAGCATTATTCCCTGCCGCAATAACCCCGGCAACAAACAAACCTGGCACGTTCGTCTCCATCGTCTCTGGGTTATGCTCTGGCTCTCCCGTCTCAGCACGCACTTCTACTCCAAGCCTGCCAAACAGAGAACGATCCGGGTGATAACCCGTAAGCGCCAGAACAGCGTCTACTTCTATAATTTTCTCTTCCCCGTTCTCTGACACAATGATGGATCCTTCTTCAATGCGAGTCACCGTCGTGTTAAACATTGCCTTAACCCACTCTTTATTCACCATCGATTCAAACACCGGTAACACCCATGCTTTAATCGATGGCGAATATGACTCACCCCGGTAGATCCATGTAACATCCGCCCCTGCGCGGTACAAATCCATCGCCGCATCGACCGATGAATTTTTTCCCCCAATCACCGCAACTTTCATCCCCTGGTACGGATGCGCTTCCTTATAATAGTGCGACACATGCCCAAGCTCTTCTCCCGGCACACCAAGCAAGTTCGGATTATCAAAATACCCGGTCGCAACGATAACAAACCGCGCCTCATACTCTGTATGTGAGCCGTCCCGCTTTGTTGTATACACAGTAAATGTGCCATCGTTCCGACGCTCTACCGTATCGACTTTCTCATACGAATGTAATCGGAACTTCCGCCGCTGTGTCACCTCACGATAATACGTAAGCGCTTCCTGCCGCGTTGGCTTCTCTCCTGTCACCACAAACGGAATATCGGCGATCTCGAGCAACTCTGGCGTACTGAAAAAATTCATGAATGTCGGATAGCCATAGATCGAATTCACTACGCATCCTTTCTCAATAATAAGCGGATCGATTCCTCTATTTTGCAGCTCAGCAGCCGCAGACAATCCGCATGGGCCTCCACCAATAATAATGACCTGTTCCATACTTCCAACCCCTTTCCTGTACCAACCGAACAAAAAAATCCTCTACAATATTGTAGAGGATTTTTTACTCACAATTCAACTGCGGATGTGCAGATTTTACACCCAACCACGGAACTGGCTAGCTTCTGCCATTTTACGTACGCCTACCATGTAAGCCGCAAGACGCATATTCACACCGCGTGTCGCATGCGTGTTGTATACGTTTTCGAAAGAACGTACTAATACATCGCGCAGGCGAGTTTCTACTTCTTCTTCTGTCCAGTAGTAACCTTGGTTGTTTTGTACCCATTCAAAGTACGAAACCGTTACACCACCGGAGCTTGCAAGCACGTCTGGCACAAGCAAAATGCCGCGCTCAGTAAGAATTCGAGTTGCTTCGAGCGTCGTCGGTCCGTTCGCTGCTTCTACTACGATGCTCGCCTTAATGTTATGCGCATTCGCTGCTGTGATTTGGTTTTCAATCGCTGCCGGAACGAGAATGTCGCAATCAAGTTCCAGAAGTTCCTGATTTGAAATTGTATTTGTAAACAGCTTCGTCACCGTACCGAATGAATCACGGCGCTCAAGCAGGTCGTCAATATCGAGACCGTTCTCATCATGCAATGCACCGTATGCGTCTGAGATCGCAATAACTTTTGCACCCGCATCATGCATGAATTTCGCCAGGAAGCTACCTGCATTACCGAAACCTTGAACCACTACGCGGGCGCCTTTGATTTCGATGCCGCGCTTTTTCGCCGCCTGCTCGATGCAGATCGTAACCCCTTTAGCAGTCGCAGTCTCGCGGCCTTGTGAGCCCCCAAGTACAAGCGGCTTGCCTGTGATGAAGCCTGGTGAATCAAATTCACGAATTTTGCTGTATTCGTCCATCATCCATGCCATGATTTGTGAATTCGTAAATACGTCCGGCGCTGGAATGTCTTTTGTTGGTCCTACGATTTGGCTAATTGCACGTACGTAACCACGGCTCAGTCGCTCAAGCTCGCGGAATGACATTTCACGCGGATCGCAGATGATACCGCCTTTACCACCGCCGTACGGTAGGTCAACAATCCCGCACTTCAAACTCATCCAAATTGAAAGCGCTTTAACCTCATCCTCAGTAACATCCGGATGGAAGCGTACGCCACCTTTTGTTGGTCCAACAGCATCGTTATGCTGCGCACGATAGCCTGTGAAAATTTTAGTTTCGCCATTATCCATACGCACTGGAATGCGAACGGTAAACATGCGCATTGGTTCTTTCAAGAACTCATACATCGTTTCGGAATAACCAAGCTTACTTAATGCTTCATGAATAACAGTTTGTGTTGAGTCTAACACATTCAAACTTTCTTGCTGGCCTGCGTTCCCATTCGCAGGTTTTCCAGCTACTTCATTTGCTCCCATTAACAATACCACCTTCAACATTTGGTTATCTGATAAAATTCAACCCTAGCCAGTATACATCTTTATTTTAGCATTTGGAAGGTGCAAAACTGGCTTTTTTTTGAGGCAAATTCGCATGACAAAATACCGTATCATCTGTTGTTGCTCCTAGCGATATACATCTAATTCTTTTTTGACTCACTCGAATTCTCACCCGCATTATGTAGCTGTGGATTTTAGTATATACATAAACAACATACGCTACTAACGATTGAGAAAAACTCACCAGCTTCCCTCTCATCCTTTTTAACAAAAAAGCACACAGCCAAATGGCCGTGTGCCTGTTGTTCTTATAAAAATTAATTGAAGTAACGGCACAAAACTTCTACCGCTTCCTTCTCAACAATTGATTTGCCATATTCCTGAAGTACATACTTCGTTAATGTGGATGCTTCACCGTATTCTGACAGCACCGCAATGAAGTCATCATACTCACTGCGTTCCATATCCACATCTTCAAACACAAGATAGTAACGGTCACGATATGCATACGCACTTCCGCCATATGGAGCTTTTCCTTGAATGCGATGTGCCAGCTCGATCAGATGATCAAAATCATGGAACACATACACAATGTCGTCGCTCTCTTCAAGCGTGACCTGCATCTCGTATATATCGTCATAATCCAGATCGTCCGCATCGCTGTGTGCTTCCGTCTTACCGCGCGTTACAATAACAACCATGCCTTGCGCAGGAAGTGAGAACACTTCGACGGCGACCGGACCATTAACCGTAAACCCAACTTCATCATGGGCATGGTCCATCATATCATTAAAAAGCTCATGTACTTTTGGAATATCCCGCCACATGTCGTCTTTTTCGATACCCCGTTCAGTTAAATCATCAAAGGTTAAAAAAATACGGATCTTATCCTGATTAAGACGTTCAACGCGCATTATGACCCCTCCCTCCGCAAATTCGGTGGTAGTATTAGAATACGTTGCAGGATGTATTATGTTCAAATAAATATACGTTTTTTCTATGATACCACGGGGAGTCAATACGGTACAAGGTGGGAAGTGTAAAAAAGATGCAATCAGGAGCGTTCAGTAACAAGAAAACTTCAGAATAATTTAAGACCAGGAACAAACATTCACTTTTGTGTTTTCTTACTTATGATTGACTAGGATGTGTCGTACACCTTCAAATAAAGAACCGCATGTAACTACCGACGATGCAAAAAAAGGTTTCAATTCCTCGTAGATAGTCTCAAATAAAAAGCACTTTTTTGCCCCGTATGAACTGTAACCCGAATAATGAACAGTTTAAAAAAGTGACGGCTAGGCTGCTAAAACATACTAAGATTAGTATGTTTCTAATGTCCACTGACACCTATAGTAGTTATATCTTTCGATATATGCCTTTACACATTTTTTGAGCTCATTAAATGATTGAATCCTCATATATTCCATTTCGTCCTTCATATGACCAAAGAAAGACTCCATTGGAGCGTTGTCCCAGCAGTTTCCTATGCATGATATTGATTGTGTGAAACCAAGTTTTTTAACTCGATGTTGAAACTCAGGATGCGTATAATGCATGCCCTGATCAGAGTGCAGGATTGTACCAGGATTCACTATACCATCTAAATGAATAATTAGCTTGTCAATTATCTTGTAGGCAATGCCCATTTTTAAAGATGAGGAAAGGTGGAAGGAAATAATTTCACGTGTCATACTATCTTTTACACATGACAAATAAGCTTTTTGTCCATTCCCATAATGTAGATAAGTAATATCTGTCAAGAGCACTTGTCTAGACATTCCTGGTGTAAAGTGACGATTGAGAAGGTTAGGAAGCGCCCGGTGTTCATGTGTCGCTTTTTCCATCTTCTTGTAAGGATTAGTACGGCGAACTTTTGTAATCAATCCATACTGGTTCATAATGCGTCGAATTTTCTTGTGATTTATGATAATTTCGTGTTCACGTTCAAGCCTCATCTTAATGACCCTGAAGCCGGATTTTCCTTTGTGGTACTCAAAAATTGTGCGAATCATTTCATACTCTTCTATCATTTTGTGCTCGTTCTTCCCGTGCGGGAAGGTTTCTGATCCATTGATAATAGCCACTCCGGCTGACGCCTGCAAGATTGCACAAATAAGCCACCATCCATGAAAACCTACGCTGTTTGACGATAGTCCAAATCAAAGCAAATTTATTTGAAGTTAGTGCTTTATTTCTTCTCACCTCCTTTTTTTCGATGCACTCTAGCTTTTTTAAGAAATCTTTTTCCGTCCTAAGGAGAGCAATCTCAGCCTCAGCCCTTCTCAAGCGCTCTTCCATTGTAAGATTATTTTCTTCGGTCTGTCTAAGTACTCGTTTTTTTCGTCCTCGATTGTCTTGAAGACCTTCTTCCCCTGATTCTTTATATGTTTTCTTCCACTTATGGATATACTTCTTTGGCCTATCTTTTCCTATCCATCTCTGGTGTCAATACTTTGAAAGAAGGCCGACCTACACTTCCTTTTCCTCTCCGTTCTGTATAAAATCCATCCTCTCCAAACTGTTGGTAGATTTTGCGCCACCTTTTAAGACATTGTTTTGGCTTCTCTTTTCCAATGATCGCAAGATCAAATCCATTCTCAAGGAAAATCTGCATCGGCTCCTTGCCTTTCAGATTCTCTTTGACCGCCTTCAACCTAAAATCTGGATGATACGTAAGGGAACGCTCCGAAACTTTATTGATATTTGGATTCTTCCCTAACAGTTTCATTTGGAAAGCATTGAAGATCATTTTACTCATGTTGTACTCCCTCGCTTCGATTCATTGAATTGATTATACCGATATCTCCGTCATTTCCCCATACAAAAAACCCGAATAAGGGACTTTTTTGAAGTGTCCATTATTCGGGTTACAGTTCACTTTTTTCATAAGAGGTTCCTCTTTCCGCAATAGTTTGGGGTGAGATACAAACTATTTTCGCGAAAAGGAGCCTCTTTTTCAATTTATATTTACTTTTTTTAGTTAATCAACACTCGTGATCTTAGAATTTACTAAGAGCCAAAAGTAAGGATCAAAATCTCATAAAATACTTACTAAAGATTATTTCCAATAGTCCATAAAACCTTTTTTAAAATGGAATTTAGCCCCTTTTTCCGATTTGAAATTTTGAATCACTTCTTCTACATGAATATTTTCTTTTTTAAACCAAAACCATAATCTCGAATCTGGATGATAAATTGAGGTTTTAAACCCCCATCTCTCAAACAAAATTTGCATACTTTCATTAGTATAAAAAGAGCAATGTACTGGTAGAAGGTAAAACCATTCAGGGTCTCTCGGAACTTCTTCTCCAACCCAAGTGTGTACAGCAAGAACCCCATCCTCATCAACTAGGCTTGCAATATAATCTAAGTCCTTTATGTCTAAAACATGTTCAAATACAGATGTGTTTATTACCAAACCATACTTTTGTGATAATAATTCATTTTCTGATAAATAACCGTTTGAACTTAAAAACCGATCATATTTTAATACATTCACCCCTTTGCTAGTTAACAAATCAGCTAGTTTTCCATCTCCACATCCATAGTCAACCCAAGGTAACTCTAAATTAAGTAATCCTGTTGTACTTAATTGATAAATAACATCTTTTTGTAGCTTTAATCTTGTAAGCCAATTTGGATCATCGACATTATTTTCAGATTTCTGATACCCTAGGTGATAATCTGCGTTAAGTTTCCCCCAAGTATCTTCCGACATATCTAAATGTGTTTTCGATATAACAAAGCCACATGAAGAGCATTGAAAATAATCAACTGTCTCTAATCCTGCAAATTCAAACTTCTTTTGGAAATAAAACCTCATATTATTGTTACAAACAAAACAGTTCATTTGTAAATCCCTCCTTAATCTCCAATATTACCAAAAAACAAAAAGAGCTAATGCTATATAAATGAATTTTAACATTTCGACTTCTCGGACTTACAACCAGGGCGATGTAATATCTGATCCGCAGATGCTTGAACAAACTCCAAAAAAGTTTGAACGGACTTTTCGATTCCTTTTTTGTTCTTATGAAATCGATTCACAATGACGCTTTCCTTGAGCCATTTCCATAACCGTTCAATCGGGTTCAAATTTGGGGAATAAGGCGGTAAGAAAATGAAAAAGAGTTGATTTCGATTCTCCTCTAAAAGAGGTTGAATCAGCTTGGCTCGATAAATGCGAGCATTGTCCAACACCATTACAACCGTCTTATTCGCATACCACTCCAATACGTTCTTTAAAAAAGAACGGAAGGTTTCCGCATTGCACTGTTCAGCCTGCATACAAAAAACATCTCCATCAAGAACATTCACGACACCAAACAGAGTAACACTTGCGTGATGCCCATAAGTAGGAATTTTCTTTTGCTTTCCTATTTCAGCCCATGTAGCCCGAAGGGCTTGATAATCACGAATGTGGCTTTCATCTTCATAGAGAAACACCATATCGTCTGTCAAAAGTTTTTTCATGAGGTTCATTTGATTTACAAAAGTTTCCTACTTCTTCTTATCTGCTTTTGCAAGCGTATAAGTGGGACGAGTATAACTCAATCCCATCCGACGGAGCATACCTGTAATTCCGCCACGACTCATGGAAACCCCGTACTTTTCCTGTAAAAGCATCTGAATGATACGGGTGTCCCAAGATGTATACATACCGATTCCTTGGTCTGCAGGCGTATTTTCTACAATCAATTGTTTCAGTTCTTCTCGCTGCTGTTCACTCAAGTAAGGTTCTTAGGCGGAAACTTTCGTTCTAATACAGCTTCCAAACCACCTGCATTAAAAGTAGAAATATACGTAGCTATGGATTACCGATGAAGATTAAGCATCGCAGCTATCTCTTTGCCCAAATACCCTTCCGCAACAAGGCAAACTGCTATGATGCGTTGCCGTAAAGCAACATCCTTCGCTTTTCGTTCTTGTTTACGAAGGTTTCGAACCGTCCAACCATGTGTTTCTGTAATTTTTAACCGTTTCATATCTGATACCGCCCCTTTTCCCAAGGGTTCTTAGAAGCAGTATGGACAAAAATTCCTTTCGTTACACAGAAGCTGAATTATCAAAATCGATTTATATAGTTGCTCCAAAAAACCAATATATATTTATGGCTCTACACCAAAGTCTGTTCTTGACAGAAGTTCAACCCGTAATTCGCTCCTCATTACACTCCAATAAAATTCGTTGCTTATAATACTTCTTGTTTCGTGTAAAGTAGTGCCAACGCTGTAGCGCTTTGATTTTATTATTTCTACCTTCCACAGCTGCATTGGTAAAGCGAAGACGGTGATAATTACAGATTTCTTCTTCCCAGGTTTCCATTGTTTTCAGACAGGATTGGATCGCTGCATGATCCATTTTTTCTCCTTGCTTACACCAACGTACAAACCCTTGTTTGGCATGGGCGAAAGAGGGGCCACAGTCATACCACTCGATAAATGCTTCCTTCCACTCATATACATCTCGTAAGAGATCCGAGTAATGAAGGAGGTCTTTCAAGAGCTTACACTCTCGATCCGTTAAA
This sequence comes from Aneurinibacillus uraniidurans, assembly GCF_028471905.1. Lineage (NCBI taxonomy): Bacteria > Bacillati > Bacillota > Bacilli > Caryophanales > Paenibacillaceae > Aneurinibacillus > Aneurinibacillus uraniidurans. Next base: position 2,566,349 of record NZ_CP116902.1, read on the forward strand.
TCTTCGTTGCGTTTCCCAAGAATACGAAAGTGTTGTTTTAGCTGTTTACACACACGAGAAGAAAGTGCTTTCTTGTACACTTTTACGTACCTATTGCAGGACTTTCATAACATAGCGATTCACATGAAAACAGTCGGCAATTCGTATCACATGAGGATAGACTTCTGTTATAAATGTGTGATAATAGCGAGCTAAATCCATGACAACAGCCACAGGTTCAAGCACAAAAAGTCTAGGATATTTTTTGTAATACTCACGTAGCTCGCTTACAGTTCTACCAGGAATGACATCCAAAAGAGTATTTCCTCGTAAGTCATGCAAACCTGTGTTATACGTATGTCCTTTGCGCATCGCAAAATCATCAATGCCTAGGACAAGCCCTTCACACTGAATAGCCTCTTGCATACATTCTGCTTGCAAGCGCGGACTTTCTTTCTCCATCCACTTTTTAAAAACTCGATCCGTCGTAGTTACTGGTGTTTGGGTCTGTTTAGCTGCATGAGTAACTTTCGCTCCCATAACGTAAGAAGGCAGTGAATCTTCGAATGTCTTGGTGTATCGTTTTCCAGGCGCAACACATGCGTAGCTCCAAACAAAAGAGACATCACAACTTGTACATGTCATACGAATAGCTGGGAGCATAAGAGAAACCATACGACCAAATGCAGGCAGGTTGCGCACTTTTCGTGTATAAGCAACCCCACGGTGAATTACATATAAAGTGGAATGACAACAAGGACAAGATTGAGTATGAGCCGTTGGCTCAACATCAAATAAAAAATGCAATCGGATCTTCCTCGTATACGTGAGAAACATTTAACTCTGGAATGTCTACTAGAAAATTGATAGAATGCGAGTGCATCTGTATACCTCGTTACGTTGTTTAGTGGTACTCCCAACATAACAGAAATACAGATGTTTTTTTATGTTTTTATGGAGTAAATAACAGGGATTGCATAATCCGTATTCTATACCCTACAGATTTGAATTCACTACAAAAAACCACTCTCTATAGTCATCATTAAAAAGGTATTTTCACTCAATTTTATGTGTCAAGAACAGAGTTTGGTGTAAAGCCTCTTTTTCAATTTATATTTACTTTTTTAGTTAATCAACACTCGTGAAAATATATTTCAATTCCTCTTCATAGGTAGTCTGGCTTCTCACACCTGATTTTACGAAATTTCTCTTCAGCAAGCAACTCTTCCCATTATATCACTTTAGATAATTAAAATGTATAGAAATAGGTATACTATAGATTGAATAGTGCTTAAAAAAGAAACATATCTAATTTTTGTTCCAATCCTTATGGGTAGTCTGCAAATCCATTTTATCCAAAATAATCACAAACTTTCAACACTTTTTGGCAATCCATATAACCTCTCTCTTTTCACCGTCTCCCCTTATTCATCCTAACTTTCTCCTGTTATCGATCTCCCAGCTTTTTAACACTATTGTCCATCGACGACAAAAAAAGCAGAGGATATCCCCTGCTTTTTCACGTCCTTCTTCACATCTCTCTTTCCTTCTCTTCCTCCGCCTGTCTGCTTCGCTTCTCCAGACGCTTCACCTCAATAATTTTCGCCTGAATCGTACGCGATAACTGGCGTAGCTCTATCACATCACCACGGGCACGAATCTCACGGAACTCATTCTGAAAAGCAGTCGCCTCCACGACAAAACCACGCTGATACAAATTCTCGATCCCTTGCAAAATACGGGATACCATGTTCGACTTGTATTCAAACATCTGCTGCGCATCACGAATCTCATCACGAATTTCCGACATCTCCGTATCAAGCAAATGAGCAGCTTCTGCCGTCGTACGCAGACGCTCTCGAATATCGTCTGGAATATTTCCTTCATATTTATAACTCAACGAGTGCTCAATCGTCGCCCAGAAATTCATCGCCAGCGTACGGATTTGAATCTCGGCCAAAATTTCCTTCTCCCCGTGCGCAGTCTGTACCGGATAACGGATAATAATGTGATGGCTTCGATATCCACTTGGCTTCTGATTATTTATGTAATCCTTCTCATATACAATCGTCATGTCTTTGCCACTGCGCTGATGAACAAGTTCAACCACACGCTCAATATCCTGCACGAACTGACACATGATACGAATTCCAGTTATATCTTCAATTTCTTCAAGCTGATCAAGCGGAACATTTAACTTGTGCGCTTTCTCTAAAATGCTTGATATTTTTTTAATCCGGCCTGTTACAAACTCAATCGGCGAATATTCGTTACGCTTTTTTAACTCTTTGCGAATACTGCGAAACTTCACCTTCAATTCCTCTACGGCCTGTTCATACGGAATGAGGAATTGCTCCCAGCTTCTGTCATCCACCAGACATATATCCCCCTTACCTTACTTTCTTGCCTCTGCTGTTCATTATAACAAAAAAGTTTACAAATAGAAGAACTGATAAACTTGTGCAGATGGAAAACCTTATTGCCAATCAAAATACACAAGCTTTATAATAAAAAGGAATATCCAAAAAAAAGGAGGAATTATATGAACCAAACCTTAAAAGACATTGCCCAGGATACGCGACTCAAAGAAATTTTCTTGCGTAATCTCTCCTGCACATCCGCCCCATCCCAGATAGGCTCTGATACAGGAGACGATGAAATTGCCGGCTGGTTTCTCGGAACGCGAGGGGAAAATGCCGAACTTCTCCAGGCGTTTATCCACGAAGCCATCGATGCCGTTGTGCAGGGCCGAAAAAACTTCCACCCCGAAGATCCTGCCTATATAACCGAAGAACGGCAAGCTTCTCCCGGCTACCGCTCAGCCGTCCAATCCCTTCAGAATAACTTCAGTCGCATGGCAGCCTTTCTCAACGAATACGCTCTCCCCTTCTACAGTATGCGCTACCAGGGACATATGATCTGGGATGTTACACTCCCCGCTCTCGTCGGCTACTTCACCACGATGCTGCAAAACCCTAACAATGTAACCATCCAAGCCTCTACCGCCACTACCTTTTTTGAAATTATGGTTGGAGCTGACCTATGCAGTATGATCGGCTTCGAAACTAAAAACAGCCCGTGGGCCCATCTCACATCTGGCGGCACCGTTGCCAATATGGAATCGATGTGGGCAGCACGCGAAATGAAATTCCTCCCGCCTGTGATCAAAACAGCACTTCAGAATGAAATTTCCTTCGCACCCGCTATGAATATCACTGTGACCCAACCCAATGGTACAAAAGTACGATTGCTCGATCTCGATAACTGGCAGCTCCTCAATCTCACCTATGATGAAGTCCTAGCAATTCCCGCTCGAATGGCTGAACTGATTTGCCCAGGCAAATCAGCGGAAGACAAACAAAAAATGGAGCAAACAATCTGGACGACACTAACGTGCCAGTATTCCCTGAATACGATCGGGATCGCTGAATATGCCCGTACCTATCTATCCGGTATCCAGTTCCCTGCGGTTGCCGTTCCTTCCACGAAACACTACTCCTGGGTTAAATCAGCGGCTATCCTTGGATTTGGACGCGGTGGAAACACTGTAGATTTCCAAGTTTTAAATCGCGGCATTATTAACATCCCCGTTACACCGGAAGCGCGTATGGATACCGCGTACCTGCGTAAAGCACTTGATCAATGTGTGCAGCATAAGATTCCAGTCGTCATGGTTGTCGCTGTATTTGGCAGCACGGAAGAAAGTGCCGTCGATCCCGTTTTGGATATTTTGACCATTCGGGACGAATATCGTCGTCGACATAACCTGGATTTTAGCATTCATGTTGATGCGGCATGGGGCGGATACCTATTATCAGCTATCCGCAAAGATTTCGCGCAAGAATGGCCGTTCGATAAAGCCGTTAACGTGATTGATGACGATCCGTTCATTTCGGACACAACCAACGTTCCACTTAGCCCGTATGTCATCGAACAAGCCCGACACATTCGCTTCTGCGACTCTGTTACGATTGACCCGCATAAATGGGGCTACATTCCGTATCCAGCCGGCAGCCTCTCCTACCGTAATGGCAAAACCATTAACCTTATCACATTTGATGCTCCATACATCGGCACAGGTGATGCCATGAGTTCCATCGGTGAAGCCGCCATCGAAGGTTCGAAACCAGGAGCTGCTGCATCCGCTGTCTTCCTCAGTCACAGCGTTATTCGTCCCTCTGAGACAGGATACGGCAAGCTCATTAATCGCTCTCTCATTAACGCCAAATTGTTCTACTTGTACCTCCACATCATGGCCAAACAAAATGATCCATTTTTCGTCATCCCGCTTGCCGAGCTTCCAGATACCACCTCAACAAATACATCTTCTCTCGCATTCCTTCAAGATCGATTCGTTAACATGTCATATCAGGACATCCTTACCAACGAAGAGCTTCGTTCTTACTTCCATCGGATCGGACCGGATCAAAACATCGTAGCTTACGCCTTCAATTACTACCTGCCAGATGGTACACCAAACACGGATATTACACGAATCAACCAATTCAATCAGATGATTTATGAACGCCTCTACCCGGAAGCACACGAAAAAATTCAAGACTTCAATCTCATGGTAACCATCACAACGTTTAACCGAACCGACTATTATGATTCGTTTATGAATGCGTTCGCTCGCCGTCTGCAAGCAGCCCATCCAGAAGATGTCCTGAGCATTAACTGCCTTCGTTCCGTCATCATGGACCCGTGGCTCTCCGATACGTATCAGGGAGAACAACATCTTAATTTCTTCCAAGCTGTTATTATTCCGGTGCTGCGCGAAACCGTTATACAATGTGCGCATGAGATGCGTGCTATCTAAATAGTAGGAGGAATACGAATGCCATCTATCAGTAAAGCGCCATACGGGTCCTGGGTGTCACCAATTACAGCCGATCACGTTGTAGCAGGCGGCATCTCATTCCGGCAGATCGCTGTAGATGAAACAAGTGTATACTGGGTAGAAAGTCGCCCAGAAGAAAATGGACGTTATGCGATTGTCCGTTATACACTCGCCACAGGAGAAACAGCAGATATACTGCCATCTGAATTCAGTGCTCGTACACTTGTATATGAATATGGCGGTGCCTCTATTGCAGCCGAAGAAGGAATCGTGTACTTCTCGAACTATTCACCCACTGCCGCTCATAATGATCAGCGCCTATTCAAGCTAGAGCCAAATAAATCTCCAACTCCAATCACATCCACATCCGGTATGCGGTACGCAGACGGCGTGATCGATAAAAAACGAAATCGACTTATCTGCATTCGGGAAGACCACACAACAACTGCCCGTTATCCAATCACCACCATTACCGCAATCGATGAGACAGGAGAGCACGTTCTCATTTCGGGACATGATTTTTATGCCTCGCCTGCTCTGAATCCAGAAGGGACACAACTAGCCTGGATCTCATGGGATTTCCCACATATGCCCTGGGATCATACAGAGCTATGGGTAGCTGATATAGACGAGAATGGCTCACTACACAATCAGCGAAACATCTCGTATGACTTCCGAGATACTCCTGATCCAATCCGAAGCGGGGCCGCATTCAGCCAGCCGCGCTGGTCACCAGACGGCACCTTGTATTTCGCTGTAGATCGAGCGCCAGCATCTTACCCTGATCGTGACGACTGGTGGAGCCTATATCGGTTTACAAACAATCAGATTGAACTCGTTTCATCTGGCGCACCCGAACATGTCGAATTTAGCGATGCGTTATGGTCACTCGGACTGTCTACGTATACCTTCCTATCCGAAACCGAGCTCATTGCTGCCTATAATGAACAAGGGACGTGGAAGCTAGCATCGATCGATACTGGAACAAAGACATTCACTCCACTTCCGATCACCCTTACTGCTAATCGTACGGAGGAGTCAGTCACTGATTTTACGGAATTGCACGCGATTGACGGAAAGCTTGTATTTACAGCCGGTTCACATGCTTTTCCATCTGCGATTGCACTATTTGATCCAGCCACACAAAAAACAACGGTGCTCAAGTACACACAACCCGTCACCACTTTCGAAAGTTTACTCCCTTACACCTCAAGACCAATTCCGATCACATTTCCGACAGGAGAGGACGGATTGGCAGAGGCACATGCTTTTTATTACCCGCCTACTAACCCAGCGTATAACGGAGCCGATGGAGAGAAGCCGCCGCTTCTCATTAAGGCTCATGGCGGGCCAACCGCCGCGACCGTACCGGTTCGCTCGCTTGACATTCAGTATTTTACAAGCCGGGGATTTGCTGTAGCCGATATTAACTACCGGGGCAGCACAGGCTTTGGCCGTAAATACCGCCTGTCTTTGTATCGGAACTGGGGGATTTACGATCGAGATGACTGCATTAATGCCGCTCTCTATTTGGCGAACTCCCCTGATCCGAAGATGACAATTGATATAAACCGGGTCGTAACACGCGGCGGAAGTGCCGGCGGATACTTGACACTTGTGCTCGCTACCTTCTCATCTGGTATTTGCCGAGCTGGAGCAAGCTATTATGGCATCTCGAATCTGCAGACACTGATAGAAGACACCCATAAATTCGAAGCAGAATACCCATGGCTTCTCGTCGCCCCACCAACTACACACGTCAAAGAATACCAAATGCGATCACCGATCGATAATATCCCGCTACTAGATACACCAATGATTTTCTTCCAGGGGCTGCAGGATAAAGTCGTGCCACCTGCTCAGTCGGAAAAAATGTTTAATCAACTTAAAGCGAATGGCAAACCTGTGGCAATGCTAACATTTGCTGATGAGCAGCACGGCTTCCGCATTGCCGCAAACATCAAGCGAGCACTAGAAGCTGAGTTATACTTTTATTCACAAATTCTTGGCTTCAAGCCAGCGGATCCCCTACAGCCTGTTCCGATTGAAAACTGGCCGCCTGCCGCTGTGCAAATCTAGACGCATAACAAAAAGGAACGGTGCGAGATGACCGTTCCTTTTTTGTCTGCTTTCATTATTAACTTACCTTAAAATAATTCGCTTTCTGCAACAAATGATTAGACATTGTATTCAAGTCTTCAATCGATGCGATCACTTCTTCTATAGAAGCTGTCTGTTGCTGTGATGAGTGATTGACCTGTTCAGTAACCGTAACCGACTGCCTAGTTATAGAAGCAATCAGTTCAATGGAACCTACGACACTTTCTTTCAGATGATCTACATCCCGGACATTTTTCTCCAGCTTATCGATTTCCTGCGCTACTCGTTCCACCGATGCTTCCATATCATAAAAAATTGGCAATGTATTTTCAAGTGAGCGATTCACTTCATCCGCTGTATGCACAGACGTGTTCATCGTATTGCTCAAATCGGCGATCACTGCACGAATCTGCGTGATAATCGTCTGCACTTCCCCCGTTGCATCGGACGATTGCTCAGCCAGCTTACGCACTTCATCAGATACGACTGCAAACCCTTTACCGGCCTCCCCGGCACGAGCTGCTTCTATAGCAGCATTCAGAGCAAGCAGGTTCGTCTGCCGGGAGATCGAGTTAATCGTCTCGATGATCGCTCCAATCGAGTGAGACATTTTGGACAATTGTTCAATTCCTTTACCAACCTGCAAATTCGCTTCTGTGTTCGTACTGAACTTATCCTGCAACTGCCTCATCGCTTGAATACCTTCTCCGTTTTTATGCTCCATTACTTTTGCCTGATAAGAAACAATATCTGTCTCCTGCTTCATACTCTGAATCGTAGCGGACAGTTTCTCTGTCTCCTGCACACATTCTTCCGTATTACGAGATTGGGTTACCGCACCAGCTGCCACTTCATGAATACTGTGGGAGATTTCCTCGCTGGCAGCTCCAACCTCTTCAGCAGATGCAGCAATCGTAGCAGAAGAATCCGTAACCGTCCGAGCTGCATGCTGCACCTCTCGTACAAGCATGCGCAAGTTTTCAATCATCGTATTAAACGCGCAGCTCAACTGCCCTACTTCATCTTTTGAGTAAGAATCGATTTGAGCGGTTAAATCCCCTTCCGCAGCCCGATTCACACTAGATGTAAGCCGGGTAAGTGGGCGGGAGATGGAACGAGAAATAAGCAGGCTCCAGATGATCGCACCAACGATCCCTCCTGCCATAAGCATGAACAACAGGGAGCGCAATGACAGCAAGTCTTTGTAAATCTCCTTCTCTTCTGGCTCAATAACAATCGTCCAACCATTGGAAATCCGGGCATACGCAACACTTTTCTCAGCTCCGTCTGCTTCGTAATTCAACACGCCGTACGCCTTCTTGCCCATCTGCTCGACAACAGAGGCAAGTCTACTATTATCTGATTTGGCCAGATTATCTTTAATGGTCAGTTTCGGATGAACCAAATAGTTATAATTCTCATTAACAAGTGTCGCATAGCCCGTGTCATATACTTTCACCTGCCGAATTTCCTGCTGGATTACAGAGAAATCCAGATCTACCCCGGCCACACCAATCAGCACACCATCTTTATAGATTGGCTCCGTATATGAAATGAGCTCTTTCTTAATAAACAGGTCTTGATACGGTTCACTCCATACCCCCTTCTTCTCTTTGATTGGACGATAATACCAGGCCATGTCCTTATTATTTGGGTCAAATTGATCAATTTTGGCGATGGTTTGTTTAGTGAATGTATTGTCAGTACCTGTTTTCATGAACCAGGAATAATGCAGCGTGTTCGTTAAAGCCGGGTCAATTACAATATAAGCCCCAATAATACCCGGTGTACTCTCCCCGAACTGTTTAACAACCGGATCAAGACGTGCTTCATATTTTTTCAGATAATCCGGATCTTTGCGCAGCTCCTTCATATCAAATGAAGAAAGACCCACCGTGGCAATCCCGTCAATGGAACCCTGGATTTTTTCGACGGAGCCGTTAAATTTATTGGCGATACTTTGTGACATGTACAGCAATTTATCCTCCGCTTCTTTTTTCAACGCCTTTTCGCTTTGAGACAGACTAATCCCGCCGATTGCTACCGCAATAATAATGGAGCAGGACAGAATCGCCACCATAAATTTCGTACCAATTTTATTCATCTCTTCCCTCCTGGTTTTTTATCTCTGACTTGTATCGTGATCCGGAATGATTCCGGGCAAGCAGTATGAAAGTGGATTCGTATGTAGAGTATGTGTACGTTCAGATGGTAGTCTAAGCAAAAGAGGTGTAACTACAGAAGTTTGGATAGATGCAAAAATAAGAGGATGATAAAGAGTAAGGCTGAGGAATAATTATCTGACTATATTTTATTATAGCAAATTTCAGACTATAGGATACTATATCTCGATATAAAAAAAGCCATTATCTTTAGTAATTAAAGAATAATGACTTTTCATCATTATATATGGTATCCGAAAGTTAAGTGAGACAAATTCCGGTTCCAATGCTAAAAAATGAATAAAGATGAACCGGAGGGAAATATTACGTAAAAAAGATAAGAGAGCGGTGGAAATGTGAAAGTTTCTATATTTATCACTTGTATTGTAGATGTCATGTATCCGAAAGTCGGAAAGGATATGATGGAAATCCTCCAGCGGTTGGGTTGTGAAGTAGATTTCCCTGCTGCTCAGACCTGCTGTGGACAACCTGCCTTTAATAGTGGCTATCACAAAGATACGAAAGACCTTGCAAAGCATATGATTCAAGTTTTTGAAGACTCCGATTATGTCGTTGCCCCTTCTGGATCTTGCACCTTAATGGTACATGACTATCACAATTTATTTTCTGCACCAGAAGATGAAGAATGGCGAGAAAAAGCAAAACGACTTGCGGAAAAGACGTATGAGCTTACCCAATTTATTGTTGATATCCTGGGCGTGGAAGATGTGGGGGCAGAGTTGCACGGGACAGCAACGATGCACAGGTCGTGCCACATGACTCGACTCTTGAACATTAAAGAACCCCCAACGAAACTCCTAAGTCATGTAAAAGGACTGGAAATGGTTCCCTTGCCGCATAATTATGACTGTTGCGGATTTGGGGGAACTTTTTCCGTGAAAATGGTTCCCATTTCAGAACAAATGGTTGATGAGAAAGTTCATCACATTGAAGGTACTGGTGCCAATTTATTAATTGGGGCAGATTGCAGTTGCCTAATGAATATTCAAGGACGCATGTCCCGGCTAGGGAACCAGATGCGCGTCATGCATATCGCAGAAGTTTTAAACCATCGGGAAGGCAGTGATCAAACGTGGGAATCAAAATAGGAGAAAAATCGTTTTTTCCACGTGTTGAAGAAGGTATTAAGGACGAGGGAATGCGTAAAGCAGTGAGGTCCGCGCAAGACCGGCTTCGTTCCATGAAACTCCGAGCGACTGATGAATTGGGGCATTGGGAGGATTGGCGGCTGTTAGGAGAACAGATTCGAAAACATACTGTGGAGAATTTAGATTATTACCTTTACCAATTGAGCGAAAACATTGAGAAAAATGGCGGACACGTATTTTTTGCAAAAACAGCAAAAGAAGCCCGTGAATATGTCCAAAAGGTTGTGCAGCAAAAAAAGGCAACAAAAGCCGTTAAATCGAAGTCAATGGTAACGGAAGAAATTAGCCTGAATAATGCACTAAATGAAATTGGTTGTGAAGTTTTGGAGACAGATTTAGCAGAGTTTATCCTGCAAACGGATGACCACGATGAACCTTCACACATCGTTGTACCGTGCCTGCACAAGGACAGAGAGAAGATTCGCCAAGTATTTAAAGAAAAACTCGGTTATGAAGGCACATCAAAACCGGAGGAAATGGCGGGATTTGTACGTGAACAGCTTCGTCATAAATTCTTCGAGGCGGACATTGGCATAACTGGATGTAACTTTGCTGTGGCTGAATCCGGCTCCTTCGCGATTGTGGCGAATGAAGGAAATGAACGTCTAACAACAACATTACCAAAAACACTTATTACTGTCATGGGCATGGAACGAATTGTTCCAACATGGGAGGAGCTAGATATTGTTGTTAGCCTGTTGTGCAGGAGTGCTGTAGGGCAAAAGCTGACTAGCTACATCACATTGTTTACTGAGCCAGGTGGAAGATCGACAGGAGATGGACCTGAGGAATTTCATCTAGTCATTGTCGATAATGGACGCTCCAACATGCTGGGCACGGAATTTCAAAGTACACTGCACTGCATTCGCTGCGCTTCCTGTATTAACGTCTGCCCAATCTATCGACATATAGGGGGACACGCTTATGGATCCATTTATCCAGGCCCAATCGGTGCCGTGTTAACTCCGTGGCTTGCAGATTATAAAGAGTATAAGGATCTCCCATATGCCTCGAGTTTATGCGGGGCCTGCACAGAGGCATGCCCAGTAAAAATCCCGTTACATGAATTGCTTATCAAACACCGGAGAAAAATTGTTGAGGATGAGAACTTGGCCCCCTTCCCTGAAAAGATGGCAATGATGGCCTTCACAGTCGCAGCGAAGTCTCCAAAAATGTTCCAATATGGTTCAAAATTAGCACCAACGTTATTATTCCCGTTCACCAATAAGCAAGATCACACGATTCATGAGGGGCCAGGCCCAATCAAGCCATGGACGGAGATACGAGATCTTCCTGCACCAGCTAAGGAGACTTTTCATAAATGGTATCAACGTCAGCAGGAGGAACGAACCAATGGCGATCTATAACAGAGAAGAGTTTCTAAGCAGAATCGCAGAAAAACTTGGGCGTGAGCAAAAAATAGAGTCAGTTAATCGTCCAACCTGGACAACAGCCCCTCATTTAGAGTTGTATCGAGATTTTTCCAAAGACGACCTGGTAAACATGTTCGAAACTCAATGCGATGTCATCCATACCCATTTTAAACAAACGTCAGTGGCAGAACTTCCACACCTTTTACGGGAATGTTTCGATGAACTGAATGCCCAAAAGGTTGTGATTGCAGGAGACCCGAGAATCGAAGAATATGGTTTGAATCGTTTTTTTACAAAACTAACTGAATCAGATTTTTATGTACATACATGGGAAGCGGACAAAGGGGATGAAAATATTGAGTTTGCAGCAAACGCAGATGTTGGAATTACCTTTAGTGATATTACCTTGGCTGAATCCGGAACCGTTGTTTTATTGAATGACAGTGGTGGAAAAGGGAGATCTGTTAGTTTGCTGCCGAGAACCTACATCGCCATCATACCGAAAAGTTCCTTTGTTCCGCGCATGACTCAGGCAATGCAGCAAATCCATATTAGGGTAAATGAAGGAAAGTTACTCCCTTCGTGTATTAATTTAATATCAGGCCCTAGTAATAGTGCAGATATTGAGATGAATCTCATTGTTGGTGTGCATGGGCCCGTAAGAGCAACATATATCGTTGTTTCAGACAAATGAATAGTGGCAACTGATGACAACAAAATACTTTTTATAAAAGGAGATCAGCATGGAAAAAACGATTGCAGACTCGTTGGTGGAAGTATTATTAAAAGCAGGCGTGAAAAGAGTTTATGGAATCGTTGGAGACTCTTTAAATGCTCTAATTGACTCTATTAGACGTTCAGGGGAAATCGAATGGATTCATGTTCGGCATGAGGAAGTTGCAGCATTTGCTGCTGGTTCCGATGCAGAAGTTACCGGTAGTATTGCCGTTTGTGCCGGCAGTAGTGGTCCAGGCAATCTACATTTAATTAATGGGTTGTACGATTGCCAGCGTAATCGTGTTCCTGTCCTCGCGATAGCTGCACATATCCCTAGCCATGAAATCGGCAGCAATTATTTTCAACAAACTCGACCGGAACACTTATTCAAGGATTGTAGTCATTTCTGCGAGGTCATCATGAGCCCTGGTCAAATGCCACGAACTGTTACAATGGCCATACAGAATGCGGTTTCAAATAAGGGAGTTTCTGTCGTTGTTTTACCCGGTGATATTGCCGGACTCCCTGATCCCACCCCGGTACCTGAACATGTTTACCATGTTACGAACCCAGTTGTTCATCCTTCAGACGAGGAGTTAAAGCAATTAGCATCTTATCTGAATAAAGGGAAACGTATTACACTACTTTGTGGTTCTGGATGCGCGGGTGCTCATAAACAGCTCATGCAACTCTGCGAGAAACTCCAGTCCCCTATGGTCATTGCTTTGAGAGGGAAGGAATATCTCGAGTTTGACAATCCATACTTAGTCGGGTTGACAGGACTGATCGGCTATTCCTCTGGATACCATGCCATGATGGACTGCGACGTACTGTTGATGCTAGGAACTGATTTTCCATATCGGCAATTTTACCCAGAAAAAGCCGTTATTTTGCAGGTTGACATTCAGAAGGATCATCTCGGTCGTAGAACCCCGCTAACATACGGGCTATGTGGTGATGTGAAGAATACAATTGAATCACTAATACCATTACTGACAGAGTCACATGATTCAAAACATTTGGACAAGTGTGTTTCAGCTTATGCAGAAGTGCGTAAGGATTTAGATGATCTTGCTATTGGGAACCCTGGCCGGAAACCAATTCACCCGCAATACCTTACAAAAGTAGTAAGTGATTTTGCAAATGAAGATGCAATTTTTACAGCAGATGTAGGAACACCTACTTTATGGGGGGCTAGATATTTGCAAATGAACGGGAAGAGACGATTTATTGGTTCCTTCAATCATGGAACAATGGCGAACGCTCTGCCTCAAGCAATCGGTGCGAAAGTAGCAGCACCGAATAGACAGGTCATTGCCCTGGCAGGTGATGGTGGACTGTCGATGCTAATGGGTGATCTCATCACTCTTCTACAACATAAATTACCAGTTAAAATTATCGTTTTCAATAATAGTGCACTTAGCTTCGTAGAATTAGAAATGAAAGCAGCAGGATACTTGGAGACCGGTACGGATTTAGTTGAGCAAAACTTCGCAAATATAGCAAAAGCCATTGGACTAGAAGGTTTCCGTGTAGAAAATCCCGAAGATCTCGAAGGAGTCATAAAGCAGGCCTTTACAAGCGATAAACCCGCAATAGTGGATGTCGTGGTAAATCGTCAGGAATTATCCTTGCCACCAAAAATATCATTTGAACAGGCACAGGGATTCACACTCTGGATGCTAAAAGCTGTATTGAATAATCGCGGGAATGACCTAATTGAGCTGGCAAAAACTAATTTATTCCGCTAAAGTGTCAGGCACCACCTGCGGACATTTTACCTATTTCCCCCTACACAAGGACAGCTAAATGCAATTATCAAACGCAAACTTTCTTATACGAAAAAAAGAACGGCTCAGTGGCCGCTCTTTTTATTTCTATAAATATTCATTTTCATGCTTCGCTTTCAGGCGACGCCATCTGCGTTCAACTTCCTGGCTGAATGCTTGCATCGTTGGTTCATATTCTGGCTTCGTCAAATGTTTCGTTTTACCCATCAGTGTGAGCCAGTCACCTACTTCAATACGCTTGCCTTTCGCTTCCGGGTCATGCGTAATGGTCGTAACACCGCGCTCAACTTCATACAGCGGGAAGAAGCAAGAGTTGACCGCCGCTTCGACAATGGACTGACCTTGTTCATCTGGCGATTTCCAGTTCAGCGGGCATGCGATAAGAATTTTTCCATATACAAGCCCTTCGTTCTGAGCGTACCACTGAGCTTTCGCTGCTTTTTTCAGCAGATCCTGCGGAAATGCTTCCGAACCCGTGAATACGTACGGAATGTTTGTCGCCGCCATAATCTGGGCAGTGTCTTTATGATGGAACGCCTTACCGCCCTGCTTTTTGCCGACATTCGATGTAGAAGTCATATGACCAAGCGGTGTAGAATACGACAGCTGGCTACCTGTGTTCATGTATCCTTCGTTATCGTACTCCAGGACAATCATTTTATGATTACGCAATGCCGTACCGATTGCCGGCCCCATACCGATATCCATCCCACCGTCACCTGTAACCATGACGAATGTGAAATCATCAGCTACTTCAATCTCTCCACGACGCTTACGCTCGAAGAACATCTCTACCGCACCGGACAATGTTGCTGCCCCGTTCTGGAACAAGTTGTGGATGTACGACTGCTTGTGCGAGCTGTATGGATAGCCAGTTGTAACAACCATCGCGCAGCCAGTCTGGAACAGCACGACAATGTCACCTTCAATTCCTTTAAAGAACAACTCAAGCGCTGGGAAGATTCCGCAGCCCGGACATGCGCCATGTCCCGGTGCAATCCGCTTCGGTTTTTTCGTGAGCGCACGCAGCGGCGGGATTTTCACGTTTAGCTTCCCTGTCGCTTCATCCGGCGTTACGGTAATCAGACCCGTTTTAAATGCGTCACCATGCAGCGGCTTCAATACTTTTTTCGGCACTGCATCCGGATTACCCGGTGTGTGACCATAGTAGTCAAACGGCGTTGGCGCATAGCCAAGCTCGGCTGCTTCGATTGCTAGTTGGAAAAACGCTTCTGCATCATCATGATAGAAGTCTTTACCGCCCACACCGAAGATGCGGCTAACAACGACCGTTTCATTCCCTTTCAGCTCTTGCAGGGTTGATTTCAGTTCATGCGTCAAGTTCGCGCCGTGTCCACCGTATGAATCGGCACGCTCCCCGATCATGATCGCTTTCAAGTTTTTACAAGCTTCTTGAATTTCCTGCTTCGGCCACGGACGAATCATATTCGGGCTAATAACACCCGCTTTAATGCCCTTCGCACGCAGTTGGTCCGCTACGTCCTTAGCAGATTCAGATGCTGAATTCAGTAAGAATACTGCCACTTCCGCATCTTCCATGCGGTATAAGTCAAGCACATCGTATTTGCGGCCAGAGATTTTTTCATACTCTGCTGATACCTGCTTAAATACGTCATACGCTTTATACATTGCTTCTGATTGCTGATAGTTGTTGTTGATCAAATCCGGGTCATTCATGTATGGGCCGATCGTAACCGGATTTTCCGGATCAAGCGCATGTACATACCCCGTAGGCATCTCTCCTACGAAATCTTGTACTGTTTTGCGGTCACCAAAGTACTGCACACGGCGCTTCTGGTGGGATGTGAAGAAGCCGTCGTATGCTACCATTACCGGCAGGCGCACATCTGCGTGCTCTGCTACTTTAAGCGCCATAATGTTCATGTCATATACTGCTTGCGGATCACGGGCTAGCAAAATCGGCCAACCGATATTGAGGCCGTAATACAGATCAGAATGGTCGCCGCGAATATCAAGCGGACCACTGATCGCGCGAGTAACAAGGTTTAGTACCATCGGGAATCGTGTACCAGACTGTACTGGCAGCTGCTCAAGCATATACAAAAATCCGTTCGCGCTCGTCGCATTGAATACACGTCCGCCCGCTGCTGCAGCCCCATAACACACGCCCGCCGAGCCGTGTTCACCATCCGCCGGGATCAAAACAATGTCGTGTTCGCCGCGCGTTTTCATCGCATCCAGGAATTGTGCCACCTCTGTAGACGGCGTGATTGGGAAGTATCCCATCAGGTGATAGTTAATTTGTGCCGCCGCCATCGCCGCCATCTCATTGCCTGATTCAAATGTCAGCTTTTGCTCCGGCATAATCTCATTCAGCTTTGCTTTTTCTTTATCGTAATCGATCGCCATGCGTAATTCTCCCCTCTTTTGGTTTAGTTTTCAGCCAAAATGAATTTGTGCGGCACACGGTTGTCTTCCGCATAGCCGATTTCTTCACGCATATTCGTAAGTGCTTCAACAGGACAAGCCTGCACGCATTTTAGACAGCCCTTGCAATATTGATAATCGATGCCCGAAAGAAACATCTGCGGGCGACCTTTCTTATCCGTTCCTTCTTCCCAAACGAAGCAATAATCCGGGCAAACTGTGTCACAAGCAGCACAATGAATGCATTTGCTTTCGTGATATTCCGGCAGGAAGCCCTGACGACTGCCGCTTAAGTCTTTTAAGATGCTGTTACCTGGATTCACAACCACACCGCCGATTGGCTGTGTCGCATAACCGAGCGCTGGCTCCGGACGAACGAACGCTTTACCTAGCGACCCTTCCGGTACCTCATATGTTTTAAACTGTACTTCATTATAGCCGCGATCAAATGTCCGAATATTCGGCTCAACGAAGTGCGGGTATTTTTTCTCGAATGTTTTGCGGATAACCGCACGCATCGCATCCGGGTCTAGGAAATCACAGATGCGGAATAGAGCACCGAGCATCGCTGTGTTTACTTTGGTTTTTTCTTCCACCGCAATCCCGAGCGCATCTACAATCGCCAGCGTGCCGTATTCAAGGTGCAGGTCGCTGCGAACTTCATCAAACTCACGCGTGGAGTTTACCAGCACGATCCCGTGTGCATCAAGACCAGATACTACATCAATCGTCTTATACAACGCCTCATGGAATACACCGACCACATGCGGGCGTTCAATCGGGCTTGCCGCACGAATCTGCATCTGCGGGTCAGCAAAACGGACGAACGCTTTTACAGGTGAACCTTTTTTCTCCGAACCATAGGATGAGAAGTTCATCCCGTTCAGTCCAAGACCGAGCACTCCGGCTTCTGCCAGCATTTTGCCTGCCAGGTTAGCGCCGAGACCCCCGATTGACTCCAGACGAATTTCATAAAAGCCCAGTTCATTTTTCTTTGGAAGCAATGACATCATTTTTCCTCCCTGTATTCATCTAGTAAAACAGCCGCTTCAATTCTATGAAACACTCGCTTATCTTTATTACTCCAAATAAGCTTGCTGGTTATTAGCAAAATTACGAATCCTCTTACACCAGTTCATTATCATGATTATAACAGCACACTTTTATAACAACAACAGTTTTTTACCCATTTTTCTAGAAATTTTATAAAAACGCTTACTTCATTGATTTTATAGGTATATCCCTACTATAATCCGACAAAAACCACCAAGAAACAGATGTAGTACAATTAAAAATAAAAAACTAATACAGATTTTATTTATCCCTATTAACATATTGTTTACTTGACAAAAAAAAAGAGCCCGATCCCTCGGACTCTGCATAAATCCTACACTTTTGATTTGTGTAATATAACAAGTGAAAGCAGTTTTAAAACAGATTTCTGTTATCATCCTGCAAGCTTTTATGAATCCAGATCGCCGACTGTGCTCCGTCACCAATCGCCACCGTTAGCAATTGAGAATGCACCGCTACATCGCCTGCCGCCCATACACCTGGTACATTCGTTTCTTTTGTACGGCCATCTACCGGAATATGGCCGTTTTCATGCCGCGTTACCCCAAGCATCTGGGCTAGATCAGACTCTACATGCGTGCCGCCAAAAGCCACAAATCCTTTCTCCGCCTCAATCCGCGTCCCATCTGCCAGCTCAACAGCAGACAAATCTTCTTTATTTTGCGCATGTACCGCTTGAATTTTCCCTTCATATATGCGAATCCCTGCCTGTTCACAACGACTGCGCCACTCCGCAGAAATCGGCTTCGCAACCGGCTCATGATTGATATAAATCAGCCGGTCTGTCCAGTAATGCAGCGTACAGGCAAGCGCCGCTCCCGCGTCTCCCGCTCCAAGGATGGCACAAATATGCCCCCGCACTTCATAGCCATCGCAATCCGGACACAAATAAATCGCACTCCCAAGCACATCATACAAACCTTCAATCTCTTGAGGCAAGCAATCTGTAAGACCAGTGCTTAAAAGTACACGCTGCGCTTGTACCGTCCGTCCATCTTCTGTTTGCAGTTCAAAACATCCATCACTCAGACGATGCGCTTCTGTCACCCGTTCATTCACAAGTTCTACTGTTTCATATTTCTGTATCTGTCTATGTCCGGTCTCCCGTAGATACGGACCGCTTACGCCACTCTCAAACCCGATGATATTGCTGTATTTTTTCGCCAGTACAGATCGTCCACCGTCCGTATCGAACACAACTACCCGATGCATGTAGCGCCCAAGCTGAATCGCTGCTTGTAATCCTGCAATTCCTCCACCAACAATCGCACACTCATACATTCACATCTACCCCTTTCACTTCATAGCGATAGCCCTGCTCGACAAGAAACATCTGACGCTTCCATGCATACGTTTCCTCTTTAGATTCAGCGGATACAAGTGAGTAAAAACAGGCCCCACGCCCATCCTTCTTCGGGCGTAGCACACGCCCAAGTCGCTGAGCCTCTTCCTGACGCGAGCCAAATGTACCGGATACTTGTACAGCCACGCTAGCATCGGGCAAATCAATCGCAAAATTTGCAACCCGCGAGACGACCAGACGATTAATCTCCCCCCGACGGAAGCGACCATACAATTCGTCCCGTTCCAAGTGCGGTGTTTTTCCAGTAATAAGCGGAACAGCCAGTTCCTGTGCCAGCCGTTCGAGCTGAGATACGTAGTGACCAATGATTAGGACCGGATCATTCGGATGATCGGCAAGCACATCTTTGACAACATTGACCTTGATTGGATTTTCTGCGGCAAGGCGGAATTTCTGTCGCTCATCTGCCTGCATATACTTCGTCTTCAATTCCATCGGCAGCGGTATACGAATCTCCGTACAGTGCGCTTCCGCGATATACCCCTGCTCCTCTAACTGCCGCCATGGTAATTCATATTTTTTCGGACCGATCAAACTGAATACATCCTGTTCCCGCCCGTCTTCCCGCACAAGAGTTGCCGTTAGACCAAGCCGTCGCTTCGCCTGAATGTCAGCTGTCATCCGAAAGACCGGGGCAGGAAGCAAGTGAACTTCGTCATACACAATCAAGCCCCAGTTACGCTCATGAAAGAGTGACAGATGAGGAAATTGCCCGGTGCTGCTTGCCCGGTGCGTCACCATCTGGTACGTGCTGATCGTCACAGGCCGTACCTCTTTACATTCTCCTGTATACATGCCTACTTGTTCAGGAGTAAGAGAGGTTCGGGCAACAATCTCATCCCGCCACTGCCGAACAGAAGCAGAACTGCTTGTCAGGATAAGCGTCGCCATACTGAAGCGTACCATCGCTTCAATCCCGACAATCGTTTTACCGGAACCGCATGGCAGGACAATGACGCCATTCCCGCCTGTAAGACTCCCTCCTGCATAAAAAGCATCAACCGCATCTTTCTGATACGTTCGCAGAAAGAAATCCCTTCCTTCTCTAAGCATCAGCGAAAGC
The DNA here is from genome assembly GCF_028471905.1 of Aneurinibacillus uraniidurans. Classification (NCBI taxonomy): domain Bacteria; kingdom Bacillati; phylum Bacillota; class Bacilli; order Caryophanales; family Paenibacillaceae; genus Aneurinibacillus; species Aneurinibacillus uraniidurans. Next base: position 2,586,388 of record NZ_CP116902.1, read on the forward strand.
GCTTCTCCATCTGCATATCCTGCCTCGTCCTGTACCGGATAGCCAAGCTTCAATAATTCCTGCTTAATGACACCACGCAGCGCCGGTGAAATCGTGACCTCCTGCTCGCTTCGCTGCTCTGTGATGAGAGCAGCAACAGACGAATAGCCTAGAATAGCACGCATCACATCTGTTGTCGCGGATGCAAGTACAAGCATATCCTGATCCTGATAAAGACGAACCTGCCCGAACCGCTCCACTGTCTGACGGATTTCCTTTTCAATATGACGCGGAACCGGATACCGAGCGTACGCCGAAAGCGCTGAGATAATCGTGCCAGCGCATAATCCGAGAGAGGCTGCGTTCCAAAGCGATAGCGGAGTAAGGCGATATGTATGAATATAGTCAGGGCTTTTGATTAGCTCAGCGAAGGGAGCAATCGCATCGCGAGCCAGACGATATTTTGGATGCTCAACTTCAAGCAGTAATGTCCGGTCTCCCTGTACGATTAACGGATTATCCATAAATGTTGCTCCTTTCTATCTCGCTGTTATTTTCCCACAAAAAGAGCCACCTTTATCCGGGTGGCATAGGAATTTTGACAATCGATCCAACAAATACGTTTTGTGTATTGTGAATGTTATTATAACGTGCCAAATAAAATTGATATTTTCCGGTGCCGTAATAACGCACAGAAAGCTTGTACAGCGTCTCTCCCGCCTGCATACGATGGCGAATAACTCGCTTCTTTTTCGAAGGAGAAGCTTGTTTTTGAACCGGCTTACTTGCCTCTGACCGGGTAACTGCAGCCGACTCCGCCACCTTGATTGGTGCTGGAGCTGGAGTGGGCGGTTTTGCTGGCATTGGTACCGGAACTGGAGCGGGCGGCTTGGCTGGCATCGGAACAGGTACGGAAGCAGGTGGCTTGGCTGGCGTTGGGACAGGTTTTGCCTGAGCTTGCGGAACAGTAACAGCCGGAGTTGAGGCCAGTTCACTCTTCCCGACAAACCACCAGAATCCGAAGCCGGCAAGCAGCGCTATGGCAATAGCTCCACTCACATAGTACGGAACAAGATTCAGCGGCTCCTTCACATGAACCGCACTGCGTGGTGGTAGCAAACCTGTACGAACAGGCTCCACAACTCCTCGCCCCTTCTCTTCCCCGTGCGGCTCAGGAGGTTGCTCGTCAGCTCCTTTCGTCTGTTCAATCAGCCTGCGCAGCTCATCAGCCTGATCGACCTCACGCTTCTGATGCGGCTGTTCATTCATCATGGTTGTCTCCTCTCCGTTCGTTTCGTTTCTATACCCTTTACATGATTCGACTATACACCTGATTTCTCCTCCATTTTATGGATGACCCATCCTTTTTTTATGAAATAACCAAGGGTCGCATCAATAAGAAAATGAGCCCAAATCGTCGTCCACACCGATCCCGTCCGAACAACCAGAGCACCGAACAGCAGGCTAATTCCGCATACGACAGCGACCATCACCCACTTCTTCCAGTAACGTACGTGGACCACCGTAAACAAGATACTCGTCCACCAGATGCCAAACTCAGGTTGTATCACAGCACGGAATAACAATTCTTCTGACACAGCAACTACAAAGCAAAGACAGATAATCTGTATACTGGACAAGTCCCGGAACAACAGCTCGTTCACACCGCCATCATCAAACATCTCCCGCGACAATGCCAGAGTGAGCCCGACCTCTACTACAATCACAAACAGAGCTGCCAGTGTACCATATAGCACAACAGACCACCAGTCAGCAGGCGCAAACGTTTCATACCATGACTTACCCGGACGAATATAAAACCAGTACAAGCCTGCAAGCCCACACAACAGCAAGATTCCTTGTGTAATATATACATTAAGCGCCAGCACACGGCTAGTCAGCCCCATTTTCCGAACATCCATGCGGTGCATCTCCTTCCACCGGCAGAAGCCAGTCAAGCTCCTCCTGCCAATTCCACTTCAACACACCACGCCTGTCTATACTCACTTCCTGTTTCCGATATGCCTCCATATCGATGCCACACTGGTCACAGCAACCTGCCAGCGCGGCATGGTGTTCTTGAGCAAAGTAACGGCCAATTTTTTCACGTCGGCAGCCCGCCTCATGCAGAAAGCGGCGCATCTCCTCTACTTTACCATACCGTTCTCCTCTGCGGCGGGCTATTGCGTCCGACACCCTCTGGTAGTTAGTGGAGATTGTATGTGATACCGCAAACACCCAGCCATCCCGACTGCGCTGTACATGCGACACTCCACCTAGCGTTTCAAGATGGTACAGCAGCACCTGTACCTGCTGTTCATTAAGCCCGTACCGCATCTGCAGATCCATTTTTTTCATCTCGATTTCTTGCCCTGCCTGTGACATAAGCGTCGTGATCCAATCCTGCATCTGCACTTCATCCGGATATTCTTCATGAATCAACTGGCGAGATAAAAGTCCATCTTCTGGCACAGACAGAAGACAAGCATATCCCGGCCTGCCATCCCGTCCGACTCGACCTGTCTCCTGCAAATACGACTCCATATCCGGTGGCATATGATAGTGTAGGACAAATCGAATGTCTGACTTGTCAATCCCCATCCCAAATGCATTCGTCGCAAATACAATCGCAAGCTCTCCATCGAGGAACTGCTGCTGCACGAGCATCCGCTCATCCGCAGCCATACCGCCATGATAAAATGCACAGCGTTCAATTCCGCGCTCCTGCGCCTGAGCAAACGCCCGCTCCGTACCATTCCGCGAGCGAAAATACACAAGTCCCGGCCCCTGAAGTTCCGCAAGCTTCGCAAACATCAACTCATTCTTCTCCTGCTCGTTATCAAGCTTAACCACATCGTAGCAGATGTTCTCCCGGTTCACAGACTGCATCTGCACACACTCAGGCGAAATCGCAAGCTGTGTGCAGATATCACGTTGTACCGGTTCCGTAGCTGTAGCGGTAAGCGCCAGTACAGTTGGGTGACCGAGACGGACGATTCGTTCCCCTAGACGCTGATAATCCGTCCGAAAATCATGCCCCCACTGTGAGATACAATGTGCTTCATCCACTACAAACAATGAGACACCAACCCTTGTCAGCTCACGGACGAACGATTCCTGCTGCAGCTTTTCAGGTGACACATACAAAATTTTGATCTGCCCTGTTACCACCTGCTGCATCTTCCACGCCTGCTCCTGCTGCGATAGAGCACTGTTGATGTATTCAGCGCCGCGAATTCCCCTCTGGCGTAACTGACGCACCTGATCCACCATTAACGAAATCAGCGGTGAAATCACGACCGTAAGCCCAGGCAGCATAAGAGCTGGAAGCTGGTAACACACGGATTTCCCACCACCTGTCGCTAATACACCGAGCACATTCTGACCCGCAAGCGTATGTCGGATAATGTCCCACTGCCCCGCCCGGAACGCTGAATAACCAAAGTACCGCTGTAACATCTCCGCTACCTTTTTTTCATTCATCTATGTTCCTCCTGCTTCGGCAGCCGGGCACACGCCAATCGAATATCGAGATAGCTGTATGCCTCCCCAAGCACACGCCGAATGTCGCCGATTTTGCGCGTACCCGTCTCGGATACAAACGCATGAATACGTGCAAGTTTCTCTGCTTTCACAAGCGAATCAAGCGGAAAAGCCGGATCTGCCAGTACAATCTCGACAATATGATCTTCCACAGTCCCCCGTTTCAGACGGCGCAGCTGGATAATCTCCTCTACAGTCCGCCCTTCTTGCAGCATCTTCTTCGTCTGATGTGCCGATTGACTCAAACCATCATCTGGCGCTTCTACAAAGCGCGATAACACCGGAAACATTTTCTGGTCGCATCTCATTACCTGCTCTGCTGCTAGTCGAATAAGATGAAGGGCAACCGCCCCATCCGCAAGATCAAGCTGCACTCCTAACTGCGCATACGTCCATCCCGCACGCGGCTTTCCGCTCAAGCGGCGCAGCAGCAGTTCGCGCTCCCACTCCACAAGTTGTTCCATCCAAGAACAAAGCTCTTGTTTCACCTGAACCCCTAATTCCAGACGGTCTGGATAGGCTCGCAGCACACGCTTCACATCGTGCTGCAGCGCCCGCTCCTCCACAACTGGATAAAAATGCGGCTCTTTGTACACAAGCTGAGACACTGTCTGCACAAGAAGTGCCGTCCGCTGCCAGAAGCGCACGGCGCGTGTTCGCTCAAACACAGACGATACAGAAGCAAGACAGGCTTCATACCCAAACTCCGCTTCTACTTGTGCAAGCTTTGCCTCACCCGCAGCAGATACATACACAGACAACCGATCTCCCTGTGGACGCACGACAAGCAGACCGCCATCTATCAGACTGTTCAACTCGCCCTGTACACTCTCCAGCGTGTGCGAACGAAATAGCCCGTACAACATGGACAGACCAAACAGCGCCGCATCCGCAATCGCCTGATTATTTTTCCGCCCACGCAAAAGATGAACAATCGCCTGCGGCGTTCTCTCTCCCGCCATACGTGCAGCAGCCAGTATATATAATCCTTCTGTAAAGGCTAAATTTTTTCCCATGTTTTCCTCTCCCGCTATCCGGGTATTTCCCCTTGATAGGGACGTCCTTTCATTATAGCGAACATTTATGGATCAGCACGTAAAAAAGCGAACACAAATACGCAGATTATTTTTGAGAACCATCTTGAAATTCGGTGCAACAATGACTACAATGAGGAATGAAGTGGACAAACTTGGTTTGTCCTAGAACCATGGAGGTGAATAGAACCATGAAAACATTTGTTGATAAAGACACTTGTATTGCTTGTGGTGCTTGTGGAGCGACTGCTCCAGACGTATTCGATTACGATGATGAAGGTCTTGCCTTCAACAAAATCGATGACAATGCAAACACTGCTGAAATTCCGGACGTTCTCCAAGACGACGTTCGTGATGCAGCTGAAGGTTGCCCAACTGATTCCATCAAAGTAGAAGAATAGAATTCTGCTTTAACGGAAGTGCGTTTACGATAATGAAAACGCAAAAAAGAGCCTGTTCGATACCTTTCGGACTGGCTCTTTTTGTATTCTTTTATGCCTATCCTCTTACCATCCTACCGATCCCTAGTTTCTCAGAAATCTTATCAAACAGATCCCCACTCCCCTAACTAGACAGTGGGGTTGTCTTATTTCCCTTCAGCTTGCGTGCAAGCGCTACACGCTACAGCGTATGCGACTATATTTCAGAATAGAACATAAAAAGGTAATTTCCTCAAAATAATCTTCTCAAAGTGGAAGTCTTCTCGGCTACAACGATAAAAACTGGATGTTTTTTAAATAGGGAATAATAACTTCTGGCATCTAAATAGCTTGAGGGGGATTGGAAATGGATAAAGAAATGAACTATGGAAGTGACTATAAATTTATTCCAGCAACTTCAATTAGAAGCGGTATGGGGATTGAGGTATTGTCTGATCTATTTTGTCACACTATCCAAATCGTAAACATCTGTTTAGTAGGGAATACGGAAACAGATGATTTTGTTTTAGTTGATGCCGGAATGCCTGAGTCTGCTAATGAAATTATTTCTGTCACCGAAGAGCGATTTGGCGCAAATAGCCGACCGAAAGCGATCATTTTGACCCATGGCCATTTTGATCATGTCGGGGGGATAATCGAATTGATCAAACAGTGGAATGTTCCGGTCTATGCCCATCAATTGGAGATGCCTTTCCTGACTGGTAAGAAAAGCTATCCAAGTCCAGACCCTACAGTTGAAGGTGGTATGGTAGCGAAAATGTCACCTTTGTTTCCTAACGAACCGATTGATTTAGGGAATAACGTACAAACGTTACCTTCTGATGGAACCGTTCCTCATATGCCAGGTTTTAAATGGATTCATACGCCAGGTCATGCTCCAGGCCATATCTCGTTATTCCGGGAAAAAGACCGGGCGTTAATCGCTGGAGATGCTTTCGTTACGGTAAAGCAGGAATACTTGTATAAAGTGTTCACTCAGGAACAGGAGATAAGTGGGCCTCCTCGCTATCTGACAACAGATTGGAGAGCTGCCAAAGAGTCAGTCATTAAACTAGAGGCGTTGCATCCTGCGGTCGCTGTTACCGGCCACGGGTTGCCGATGTCCGGTGAATTGCTAACAACAAGCCTGAAAAAACTCGTTAACGAATTTGATCAGATTGCTGTACCTGAGTACGGAAAATATGTAAATAAAGGCGTTCATTGATAATAAAAATCAGAAACCCCGCTTCTACTTTTAGGAGTCGGGGTTTGTCTTATTATGTATGTGCTGATTGGTTATTACAGTATTCTTCCACTTAGTTGTTGTTCAGCCATTTGAACAAGACGTTTTGTAATTTCTCCACCTACAGATCCATTCTGGCGTGATGTAGCATTTGGTCCAAGTGTTACACCGAACTCTGTAGCGATTTCATACTTCATTTGATCCAATGCCTGGCGTGCTTGTGGTGCAACCAGATTATTTGTGTTACGGCTTTGATTTTGTTGTTGAGGCATAGATGATTTCCTCCTATGTGGTTATTCTTGGTGTTTCGTAATCTTAAATTTCCACATAGAAAGGAATTTATACATAGACTCCTGCTGGTTACTTAACATTAACTTTCATTTGTTCTGCCCATACATTAGCAGCATTTGCTCTTACTTCATAGAGATTAATATGTTTTTGCTCTGGTGATTTTTCTATTGATGGTGTTATGATTTCTACTTTAGCCGCTAATGCGAGTATGCTCCATAAAACAGAAATAAAGAGTAGCGCTTGTAGGATACCCTTCATTTCTGATTTCCTAACTTGAACCGCATTCATTTTTTATTAGCAAAAACTAATTTAAGAAAGGGAGTATTTTATACCGGACAGTCATTGTGACTGAGACTTTTCTATGACACTCATTAATATGCCGTTTTTTCTACTAAATTATTTATAGGTAAATCGTATATTTTATAATAAATAGACAAGCATCCATCTACGAACCTCCAATTACTACATATCTTGTACATGAAAAGGAGGTTTGTACTCTGAAAAAATCATTATCTGTAAACAGAAGTAGTTAATCGTCTACAAATCTCCTAACCGAAAAGGAGGTTAGGAAATGTCCCTCACTAAATTTGTGGATGCTTTACCGATTCCCTCTGTCTTAAAGCCCATTGGTAAACGGGATGGCATTCCCTATTACGAAGTCACAATGAAACAAGTGACACAAAAATTACATCAAGATCTCCCCCCAACAACCGTCTGGGGGTACAACGGGCTGTATCCAGGTCCCACTTTTGAAGTGAAGCGCAATGAACCAATTTTTGTGAAGTGGATCAATGATTTGCCCTTTGAGCATTTGCTTCCTGTTGATCGCACGATTGATGGTGCCGAACCAGATCAACCCTCAGTAAGGACTGTCGTCCACTTGCACGGTGGACGCGTGCGACCTGAAAATGATGGTTTCCCGGAAGCTTGGTTTACCAAACATTTTGAAAATGTAGGGCCAAAGTTTCAGCATAAAGTCTACTATTATCCAAACTGCCAACGTCCGACAACCCTTTGGTATCATGATCACGCGTTAGGAATTACACGCTTGAACGTTTACGCAGGTCTTGCCGGGTTCTACCTTATACGCGACAAGAAAGAAGAAGATATGAATCTACCACGTGGGAAATTTGAAATCCCGTTAGTCATCCAAGACCGTACTTTTTATCCTAATGGAGAACTTTTTTATCCGTCTCAACCTGATGACCTCCCATCAGGATGTACGCCAACGCTACCACTGCCAAATCCATCTATCGTTCCCGAGTTTTTTGGAGATACCATTCTTGTAAATGGAAAAGTTTGGCCTTTCCTTGAAGTCGAACCTCGAAAATATCGTTTTCGCATTTTAAACGGCTCCAATGCTCGTTTTTATGACATTCGATTGAGTTCCCACCAAGACTTTGTACAGATAGGGACTGACGGTGGCTTTCTGGAACATAAGGTCCAGACTGACCATATTATACTTGCGCCAGCTGAACGCGCTGACGTCATTATAGATTTCTCCGGTCATGAAGGACAGAATATCATATTGACTAACGAAGCATCGGCTCCATTCCCTGCCGGTCCACCGCTGGAACCAGACTCAGACTTAACAAAAATCATGCAGTTCCGGGTGAAGTCGAAGTCGACTAATCCAGATAAAAGCGACATCCCAAATAAACTTAGCTGCCTGGAACGTTTAGATCCCGCACAAGCGGACAAAACACGAACAAACACACTGAACGAAGCTTGTGATGAATTTGGTCGACTGCTCTTATTGCTAAATAACAAAGGTTTTCACGATCAGCCCATCACGGAAACTCCCTCCAATGGTACCATTGAAGTTTGGGAACTCGTGAATAAGACCCCTGATACCCACCCGATCCACTTACACTTAGTCCAGTTCCAAATCGTAAACCGTGAAAAATTCACTTTGGTAAATGGGAATGTTGTATTGTCCGGAAATCCAATTCCACCTGATCCGAACGAACAGGGTTGGAAGGATACTGTAAGAGCCAATCCAGATGAAGTTACCCGTATTATTGCCCGCTTTGGACCATTCACTGGTATCTACCCATGGCACTGCCATATACTCGAACACGAAGACCACGATATGATGCGTCCTTACGAAGTTCTTCAAAACCATGGTTTTAACCCATGTACACCTATCCCCGGCCAATGCCCTGATGATTCGTTTGATCAATGCTGTCATGATAACAGCTTATGCTCCGATCCCCCTGGAAAATGTGATCATAAGCACCATGATCATAAGCATCATGATCATAAGCACCATAAAAATTGTGGTGATGAATTAGACGGTGACGATTAAAAAGATTCTTCTGATTAGAGTTAATCTGATTTGAGAAGTGAAAAGCCTGCATCCATAAAAGAGAAATGCAGGCTTTTCAATCGCTATCATATACATTCGCTGTTGTCAGTTCATGTGCCAAAATCACAGGCAGTAGCATGTTCCGTTGTAAAATTAGACATCATGGGAGTATCTACCTCATTGGTTAATGGTTTGTGTGATACTCACCATTCTTACCAAATAAGATGGGCTTCCCTTCTTCTAGGAATAGGACACAGTATATTCTATTTGATAAAACCTTCCCCAAAAATGATGGATACATACTCGGGTCTCTTTGCTATTGTCGCCATGTTTTTCGTTAGCGGAATTGGCCTGTTGTTGCAGAAAAACAGGCAGCGTTCTCAAGCAAGAAAACTCCATATTTATATCGGGGTAATTATGATTCTAATGATTGCTATTCACAATTATTATGCAGATATACACGCTGCGTTAGGAATATATAAGATATATGGAGGACATTAAGGTGAAAAAAAGTAGGTTCTCCTGGCTTCTCATGTCGTTACTTTTATTCTTTTTCTCCCTTTTTCTAGTGTTTGTTGCCAATGAAATAATAGGAGTAGTAGATGATTTGCTTCGACTATGTGGGATTACAAACTTATAGAAATCCCTTTACCTATGCATGATTATAGGAACCTATACAAAAAGCCTATCGATATTAAATTTGTTTCCCTTAAATCGCTCGGAATTAATACAAATCAACACTTTAATAAAACACTTTTGAGCAAAGCACATCCAAAGCTTTGCTGATTTCTTCTAAATCCTTTTCAGAGGCACCCTTTATCCGTTGTAGGAAACGAGCTTCTATGCGTGTAAAGGCTTCATTCATCATAGCTTCCCCTTCTTGGGAAAGACGGACATATTGTTTTCGTCGATCTTCAGCAGCCGAAAATTTTTGGCACAAATTCTTTTCAATCAGTTTTTTCAATTCACGACTTGTGTTCGGCATGGACATACTCTGATCCCCAACTCGAAAAGTATCGAGAACAAATTATTTGGGCCGATAAAATTGTATTTGTGTATCCGATTTGGTGGGGACGTCCTCCCGCTATGCTTATGGGGTATATAGATCAAATGTTTGCTTCAGACTTTGCCTATAAAGATAAAGGAGGACTCCTACCAGAAGGTCTTTTAAAAGGAAAGTCTGTTGTTTGTATTTCAACAATGAAAGGTCCTATGCATTACCCTTTGTTCTGGTTAAATAATGCGCACAAAGTATTAATGAAAAGAGCTTTATTTCATTATGTAGGGATAAAAAAAGTGAAGTTCTTTGAATTTGGGAATATGGAAAGTCCAAAAGGAAAACACGACGAAAAATTAAACAAAATATATCGTTATTTCAAGGTAATCGATCACTACTTAAAAATGATGTAAATGTAATTTTTATAATCATAATCACTTATTTTTAATGCCCTACGTTAAAACTGATATAATAAAACAGCCCCTGTCCACCCCTACTAAAGACCTGCTGAAAAATTCCTAACTTTCCATTACATTTCATCTTTATCCTGTATAATTAAAACCAGCATCATGTTAGGAAGGTGACCCATCATGCCAAAAGACCTTAGAACGATCATAGGACAGGAACAAGAGGAAAAACGACTTGAAATTCAAAAAATAAAGGAATTGGTCCGACAAAACCCCCAAATGAATACGATACAGATCGCAAATGCTGCAGGTCTTCCTGTATATAAAGTGACTCAACTAATCAAAAACGGCATACTTCACACTAGATAATAAAAAACGGCGAAAACTGGAGAAGAACGGAGATCCGAATTATGCGCAAACAGGCTGATCGATCTATCAAGACCATGAGTGCGTAAATCTCTGTCGATTGGGCAAAATATGTTCCGGGACTGCGCTAGCAAAACAGCGCCTCCCTATAACAAAACGAGGGAGCGAGATAAATGGCTGAAAACAATGATCGTAATCAGAACGAGGCCAACATGAATGGCAACGACATTAGTGAGGCTGTAGGAACCGTGGGCGGTGGTGTTGCGGGCGCTGCTGTAGGTTCCCTTTTCGGACCACTCGGCACTGTTGCAGGTGCCATTGCTGGTGGTGCGTTGGGTAATCAGGCGGGTGAAGGTGTCGAGAGTACCACCGACAACGCGAAAAACGAGCAGGATGCTGACTGAACCCCAATAGAATAAACAGGGCTAGTAGCATATACGAGCGAGGGAAAGCAGGCGCAAGCCTGCACCCTCGTTTATTTATTCGGGCAGAAATTTCACTGAGATCTGCGCCGAGCCCTTCTTATTTCTGTGGTGTCCAAGTAAATGTTTTCTCAGGAACTTCCTTCTTAATAACGATAAGATGCTCTACTGTATAAACAAGCAGCGGACCATAACCAAGCTGCTCACGCATTTCTTCAGGGAGTAATATCCGACCTTGCTCATCGACTTGTAATCGATATTCCATCTTACATCATCCCCTTTGTCACATTATACAAGTAACAGGATAAAAAGGAAATAAAATACACAGTTATATCATGAACGACTGGCGAAGATATGACAAGTATAAGTAAGCCCCCATTCCCTGGTACAAACCAGTTCATTAGTCTGTAAGGATAACATAAAAATAATCAAAATACCCCATGAAATGCGCAGCATAAATACCGTAAATAACTTTATGCGTTGTTTTTGCGTATAAAGTGGGGGTATGAGAGATGCATGCTAAAACAGACTATAGAAATTGTGAAACCTGTTGGTGGGCCAAAGATGAAGGTTGTATTAGGAAGTTTTGCTGTTTTACTAATACATGGATTAATAACGCGAAAAACCTATGCTATGGTTGGCGACCAATTGACACGGAAGAAAAGTATAGATATTTAGAAAAGTATGGGTACGAACACGAAAGAATAGGAATTATCCCGCAGGTACATTAAAAATAATTTCTCCATCCTCTACATGCACATGTAGAGGGTCTCCGACACGCTGCCGTTTTTTCAGTGTGTATACACCGTAGCAAATGGAGCGAGTGTACATATACTTATTTTTAGTAAGATTTTGTATCATTGCAATCAATCTATAAATTTGACATGCTTTTGCAACTGGGGACAAATGGGTATATTATGTATAAACTCAATTAATAAACAGGATCAATTACTGTATCGTGTTAGGCAATAAGAGGTGATGAATAGTGGAAGAGAAAGCAGATCTTTCATGTAAAATGGATAAGTTGTTAGAGTTGGGGATTTTTAAAATTAGAGGACGCCAGCTCTATGAATGTTCGGAGAAAGAGATAGGGCAAGCGTTATGCGCAGCTTTATCTAAAAGGGAACGGCAAGTAAATTAAATAATCCCAATAAATAAGCCTCCCTCTGATTTGGGAGGCTTTTGACTGTATATAACTCTGCAGCAATTTCATATTCCATTTGATCAAGTGCATTTCGTGCTTGTGGAGCCAGAAGTTCATTATTATTACGACTTTGATTTAAAAATCATCTCTTTTTCCATAGTAGGATCACCTTCCAAACCATCAGAACGAACCAAAGGATAGACACAGACAAACCAATCCATGTGAGCGCAGTCATCTTTGTAAAGTCTAAACCGTATAGCCATAGTAGGATAAGAATAAACAGAACGATATCTGTAGCCTTCAAGAGCTTATTCATATATGTTCACCTCCCTGGTATTATACTACCAATGTTTACGTGATTTACATCCCTTTAAAATAACAAAGAGCCTGCCGGAGAACGAACAGACTCTTTGTTTACTTTCATATTTACCCTGCTTATTCCTGTGTGATCCATTCCCAAGCTTCATTCTGCTGTTCCGGATCAAAGTACTTCATATCGGCTTTGATGAAGCGATCTTCTAGTTCGATAATAGGCTTCATCCACTTACGGTCACTTACCACAGCAATTTTGTCATAATACCGATAAAACTCTTTATTAAATTCTATCTTTCCTAAAATAGCATCCCAGGAAAACCCGGTGTATTCCCCAACCATAATCAGTATTCGAATCTTTCCATAACGATCGGCTGCTTCTCGGAAAGCTTGCTCAACATCCCCATAGTCCTTTTTTGTTATTCTTTCACTAACTTCAATCGCCACAACAGCGTCATTACGACTTTCTATCACTTTTATCATAGAGGTCACCTTCCTCCACATTTATTTTTGTAACATTTTGGCATACACTTTCGTATAAACAGGAAACGCGTACCATAGGAGGATTGTTATGCCCCGTTTATTGCAGTTCATTTGGTTCCGGCTTGCTGCTCTTTATTCGCGATTCCAGACGCTTATTCTAACCATTTTTGTCATTGGTATGCTTGACTTTATGGTGTACTCAGATGCTCTTATGGCTTCCCTTGCACTCCCGGAATTAATGCCTCTTGTCATCATTGGCCTACTAATCTTCGGTGCAGTTAAATATGTTTTCTACCGGAAACATACGCATAAGGAATAGATCGGCTTTCACGACCTATCTCAGGACATACTCTGCTAATACACTTTGCAGCTCATAAATATTCAAACTTTTATTGAATTGCTTTTGGATAGGTATTTGACTTCCTGAAATCCATATTTTCAACTCGGCATCCAAATCAAAACTACCCGCTGTCTCGATGCTAAAACGAGTGATACTTCGATACGGAATGGAATGATACTCGATCTTTTTCCCTGTTAACCCTTGCTTATCAACAAGAATCAAACGCTTATTCGTGAAAATAAACATATCGCGGATTAATTTATATGCCTTATCAATGTGTTCACTCTGCGCTAAAACATGTGCAAACTCTCTCTGCACCTCTGCAACATCAACTTCTGAAGCATTTCCCATAAATCCATCAAAAAAACCCATATCAAATTTTCCTCCTTATACATAATTTTTTATGGTAAAATAAACTCTATAAAGCCTGTTCGATCCAAATCGGACGGGCTTTTTTACTAACACTTCCACCAAGTATACAGGAATAGAGAGGGAGAGGGGTCCTATGCAGAAATTTATCTGGATGTTGTTTATTTGCTTTTTTATTTTTCTGTCTCTTCAGATAAAAGTATGCGCCCAGGAAGAACCTCAGGCATCGTTTTCTCTCGATGTAACGAATGACCTGAACATCGACTACACGATCCGCCTACTAGGTTGGCCCCAAACCGTGACTCCTGTTATTGAAACGGTCAGATATCCCCATGCCTCTTACACGTATTACCGCTATCAAGCAAACAAGCGAACATTCGAACTAGTGCTTGTCCGCATTAATAATGGCGATGTGCTGTATTTTGCTAAACAAGATCCAACTACACGCCGCGCTACTGTGTCTGTACAAATCCAGGCCCTGGATACATCTGCTGTATCCGCTTCGGTACTACGCGAAAAAAAGTGGGAGCACATTAAACTGCCAGCAACGACTTCAGCCCCTTTTTACGTGCAGGGATCTTCCCTTGCGTACCGCATCGGCTCAGTTACAGCCTTTACTCCGCTCGGGCATAACACATTTGCGGAAAAAAAAGTGCAGCATCCTGATATTGCCATCCAAAAAAGCACACAAGCGATTACGTATACGATACCACTCCCTGCTGAGAGAAACGTACTGGCTTCGACATGGGGCGTCTTGAGCGGTCAACCACTGCTTGCTTTCCAGAACAAAGACGCAGCACGAGCCTCCGCCGCAATCGAATTTGACACGATCCGAAAGCTGGATGTAGATGGAGCGTATTCCCGCACACCGGACGCGACCTATGAGCCATATACTTCAACATCATTTTACTTAAATCCTGCTAACCTTGAAGGTCTGCAGGCGGTGCAGTACCTTGACAAAAGCTATGGCTCGCTCTTTTACGACATCGCTACACATTTAGCATACAGTGCAGTCCGTAATCAGAACGAGCATGGATACTGGCCAACGCAGCCGCGCTCTAGTGGCTGGCTGTATGAGGATTACAAGATCAGTTTTGGCTATATGGACAACCGGCGCAATGCCGATAATGCCACCTTTCTCCTGCGGTATGCTCATTTTACAAAAGATGATGCAGTATGGGCCTGCCTGCAAAAGTGGGATCGCTATCATACCCGGTATATAAATACGTATTCACTAAAAACCGGCAAGGAAGGCTGTCTAATCCCTGACTACGTGGATGAGCAGGGCCATCTCTCGCACACATCACTTAATCATCAGGTGGCCAATCTAAACTATTTGCTGGAATCGTATGTGTACACACAAAACCCCGCTAAAAAACAGCAGGCTATCACACTCCTTAGGGGAATCGAAGAAACGAAGACTCGCTGGGTCATGCCAAATCATAATCTGTATTATGCATTGAGCCGAAATTTACGCCCGCTTCCACAGCGTGATTATCTCGAACTAACGCGCGACGACTTGCTCCTCTCGCAGTATTTACTCAATCGGGCCACTGGTACGAAAAGCACAGACATCCAATGGCTCATTAATGAGAAAAATAAATGGCTCAACTCACGTTAACCAGTAGGTGCAGTACCCCGCCAAACATCGGGGTACTGCCGCCATTCACCGAATCATATACAGTAGTATCCCAACCCCAAATACAACTCGTAAAAGATACGCCAACAACGGCTTTATTTTGACATATGCTTTCTCACCGAGAAGAGCAAATATTCCATCTTCCAACTTCAGACCAAACGGAACAAGTACAATTCCCGCAAGCACCGCAGGCTTCCACCCATATTCTGCTCCCGCCCAGACAACAAATACAGCAATGATCATCATGTTAATACAGTAACTGATTACTTCACCTACTGTATCTCTCCGCCCGGCTCCCCTTCTCATTCGTGCCCGATATCTTGCTTTTATCCGCGATAGCATGCCTTCCCTCCTATTCTTTCTTCTCCGGTGCTGACGAATAAAAAAGCCGCGACATCAGTAGACCTACTGCCCCGAGCCCGATAAACAGAACCGCACGTACCAGTAGGGACAGAGATGGAACATCTAGAAAAACTGCTTTCAGAAGCGTTACGATCAAAAGAACAAGTCCGAGACGCCGCATCTCTCGCTGTTCCTTCTTCGCCCCATACATAAGTCCTGCTACCGCATAAAGCGCCCAGACTCCAGATACAGCAAGCCGCTGAATCTCATACGTAAAATCCCGCATCAACACGTCTGTTATTTCCGTTACAAACAGTAGCAGCAAACCTGCGTACATAAGACCTGCTACTTGCACAACCCTCCCCACAAAAACAGGAACCTCACGCCGATATAACCGATACAGCCAGGCTCCTGTGCCAAGTAATACGAGCCAGTTCAGCACCCCAAACGAAAATAATTCGTTGATCGACTCCAAGACAATCGTCAATGCACCTAAAAGATAAATAAGCATCCCTGTTATCCGCTGCCATTTCGACTGCAACATAACAGCCACATACAGCGCTAGTGTACCGTCCAGTATGAGAAGAAGTGATTCACTCTCTGCGTTCCACGCTTCCATGATGTACGCCATCAAAGCGAAAGATGCGATAGAAGCAGCCGCAGCCGTTTTTTCCTTATTTCGCCCATATTGTTGATACGCAAGACCTGCATACCCTACAGTAAACGCAAGTAACGTCCCTTCTACTGCTACTTCAGACAGACCGATCCCCATCCACCTTACTGTCAGACCAAATGTCGCAAGCAGCATACCGTAATACGAAAGAGGGAAGCGAGATGAACGAAGCATAAAGATGAGCAAACATACATGCTGCACCATACTACCAAATGCCAGCACATGTGCACTCTCCACATCTGATACAAGCCAGAATACTGTAAGAGCAACCTGTAATAAGATCGCTGATGAATAATACAGTATCCTGTACTGCTTCTTCATCGCCACATATAAAAACGTCACATATAACACAGTTTCATATGCGGTAAAAAACACCACACTCGGCGCCTCGCTTTCCACAAGGAACGGAATAAGCACCCCGACCAGTGAGGAAAGCACAGCTAACGCCTGTGATTCATAACGGACCGCTAGCCAGACACCACCTATAATCCACATTACATTCAATCCAAAAGCAGGCGCAGCCGGAATAAACCCGTATAACATATGCATCGCAAACGTAGAAAGTACCAACGCACACACCGCACCGCCAAGCAGCACCTGCCCCAGAGCAGCACGATGCTGCATCATCTGGCGCCGCCCTAGAAATAAAAGCACTCCTGATAACGCAAACCCGAACGCCACACGCACCGGTTCTGTCAAATAGCCCCGATCAATCGACGCTTTAAACGCCCAGACAATCCCAATCAAAAGCACCATGATAAATACACGCGGCAGCCAGACACGTCCAAGCAACGTCTCCCAGTCTACCGGCTCTTTTTCCGGTGGAGGTATAATCGGTACGCTCTCTTCCCGCTGCTTTTTATATATGAAATCATGCTTCATGCTGCATTCCTTAGCCTCCACAGCTTCTAGCCTACGTGTAAGCTCAGCGACCTGAGCTTCAAGTTCTGTAATCCGCTGCTCTTGATTCATGGTCCCCTCCTTATCAAGCGTTTTCCTTATCATACTATCAAGTCCCGTTTTTTACCATAAAAATGGTGGAACTATTAAACAGCACCCTTTGCTGCTTCTCTTTTTCCTACTTCTCGCTTAGCGCATGCAATGGATCATGGTATAATACTCATAGACATCACGTAGGAGGGCTTTCATGACGATCCTCAAGCTGTTTATCGCATCCATACTGACCGGTATTGCTGTGGCTTCACTCAACCAGGTTATCATCCAGGTCATGAAATGGTGGAAAGCGCGAAAACAAAAATAAAAAGAGCCTGTCCGGCGAGGGGGACAGGCTCTTTTCCTTCCACAAAAACATGTTCTACTTACCTGATGTCAAGTGCGTTCATTTTCTCGATAATTCGGCGCTTCCGATACAGCATCGTACCCGCTTCGGCCATTTCCTGAATGGTACTTTTATTAATGTAAGCTCCAAATAAAACACCTGCAATCGGGATCATTTGAAACAATTTTTTCCATCCGAAATTATCGATCTGGGTGAGCACCACTTCCCGCCAGCCCTGGATTTGAGCAAATGTCTGACGGTCATCTGCCTGCATTGTACACAGCTCCTCAATAATCGCCTTTTTCCCAACGATATCAGCGGACACAAATTGCATGCACTTAATAATAAAAATACGCTCCTGCTTGTCATTCGGATCATATCCGTATGCAATCGCAATCTCCTGCAGCACTTTAAGCGATACTCCCAACAGCGCAGGAATGTCAATGGCCAGGGTAAAAATACCACCTATTCCGGTTACCGCTCCCTGATACATCGCAAATTTGGTGCGTGATTTTGCCAGATCCTGCGCTACAGCATCCATATCTTGCAATGACAAAGCGGCAACAGATGAAACCTCGCTTAACGGAACGGGAAAACGGTTTAAAACATCCTGCTTATTCAGTAAGTACCGACCACCCGACTGAATATAACTGCTGACTTCATCCATGACCTGCCCGGCTTTATCCCGCAAAAAATTCGGGGTTAGCTTATCAAGCAAAACAAACGGAAGACGACCAAGTCTCTCCCAAAACCATAAATCTTTTTGCTCCGCTTCCCACGTTTCTACTTTTTGCAGCTCTTGTAACAAGTAATCGGTTGACTCCACATTCCTCATCTTCTATTTCTGTGCCGAAACATGGAATGTAATCGTCTGACTGATATCCGCTCCTTGCGCTGTCAGCCAGAATTTCACTTTATACGTACCGGCCGGCAGTCCTTCAAGCGGCGCTGTAAATGTTTCCTCCTGTCCTTGTTTCAACACAAGGTTAGACATTACAGCGGTAAACATTTTGTTCGTTGAGTACTGACGTACCTTCTCGCCCTTCTCGTTCCAAATTACATAATCGAATTTCTGCCCACTTGTAAATGTGAGCGTATGCTCACGTTCTGTTTGATTTTTCACAGAGAAGACAAGCGAGTCTGCGCCATCGTATCCCAGAACCGATTCCAATTGTCCAGCCACAATACCACCCTGCCCTCCATCGGAAATCGTAATGATTCTCCCATTCGCGTCCCATTTTACCTCTTTATGCAACACATTTCCTACAAAACGAAGCGGCACGTATGTTGTACCGTTATGCAGCAATGACAGCGGCACTTTTTGCTCTCCGTTGTTGAATGTACCTGTATGCTTTTCTGCGTTCGGGCCATTTCCAACCTGAATGGTTACGGGATTCGTATCGACCCAGATTTGTGTCAAAGCAGGAGCTGCCTGCACCACGCCCGTTGCTACTGCTGCAAGTGCGAGCGTGGCCAGCAGTGTCCGTGTATGTTTCCGTTTCATCATATGCACTCCTTTCTCTTCGTACCTTACGACGTCATTTATGTCTGTCAAGTATGCACGATTTTCCCTTACAAACGCAATAGAGGTTTTCTGGCAGGAAAGGGATTGACAAAACGAAGCATGCTTTTTATGCTTAGAGAAGCTTCAACTTTACTATGATTTACGATTCTCGTTAGGCGAGGCTCCAGTTCAAACATAGGCCACTGCCCGGAAACGTCGAAAGACGCCAATGGGTAGAACAGGGATTGCCGGATTAAGGCTTTACTTAACGTGGCTGAGTCAGCGGACTCTACGTTGTTCTGTGCCAAAGCTCAACCAGGGGAATGGACGAAGCGCGTTTTTGCGTGCTTTTTGTCGTGGCGTGATTGCATATCGCAGCGCCTCTCCCGGAACATTGAGGAGAGGCGCTTTTTATTTTGACTGATTTTTAAGGAGGTGGCTCCCGTGATCAAAACGTATTTCTACAATCATTCACAGCAGGAGATGTACCATGATGTGGATTTGAACAAAATTGACGAATTCCTCCACTCTAATGAAGATTTGCTTTGGATTGACCTGTTCAACACGAGCAATCAGGAGTTGCATTACATCGCCAATCTGTTCAACTTCCACCCACTCGCTATCGAAGACTGTCTTCAGCACAGTCCGCGTGCCAAAGTGGATAACTATGAAGATTACCATTTCTTCGTGTTCCATGCCTTGCGCTATCATGAAGAAAGTGACACCGAGATTACGACGATTGAACTCAATGTGTTCATGGGGCCGAATTATATTGTTACGATCCATAAACGCCCGATGCATTCGATTGGACGAATTGCGGCTACATCCCTCAAAAGCAAGGAATACATGAACCGTGGCTCTGATTACTTGCTGTATTCTATTATTGACGGGATTACCGATGAATATTTTCCGATTCTTGACCGCATCAGCATTCGTATTGATGAGATCGAGGACGAGATGTATGAACATAAAATGGAAGTCGTCACCGAGGAGTTCCTTGCACTGAAGCGGACTTTGATTCTAATCCGGCGTATGATCCTGCCGCAGAAAAGGGTATTCGCCAATGTAAACAGTCAATGGCTGTTCCCGATTCAAGAAGACAACGTTCCATTCTATATTGACTTAAAAGATCACCTTGAACGCATTGCGGATTCGACAGAGACATTTAAGGAGCTCGTGAACAGTGCCCTTGATACGTATTATTCGATCGTGAGCGCCAAAACAACCGAGAATCTGAACATCCTGACGATGATTTCTACCATTATGCTTCCACTTACGTTTATCACTGGCTTCTTCGGTATGAATGTGCCACTACCGTTCCAGCAATCGTGGTATATGACGCTATTTATTTGCCTGGTCTTATCCGGGCTATCGTGGTGGATGTGGTGGTATTTGCGCCGCAAGTTTATGTAACAGATATATTCAGGCTGTCTCAGTCGCTAGAACATGGCGAGTGGAGGCAGCTTTTTTTGTAGTATCGGCAACGTGTGGGGGAAGGGAGCGGGAGAAGGAAGAAGCCGTTCGCTTCGGTACGCTTGCAGGGATGTTGCGACTGTTCGCTCCGGGAGCCCGGTGAACTCGCCTGCAAAAAAGCTCACGATGTTGATTCACCGAAGGATTGCAGGCAAAGGCCCGTTCGCCGTTCTCCCTCCGCTGGGTAGGCACGTACAGGCGCTCTCTTGCTTCTTCCTTCTCCCGCTCCCCGCACAACGTTTCGCTTTACAAAAAAACATGCGATGTCAAAACTGCAAGTACGTGAATAAGTACTGCCACTACTCCCCCTACGACAGTCCCCACGATATTGACCACATCATTCGTGCACCAGGCGTATCCTTTGAGTGGATGTGTCTGTGTGCCGCAGTGGAAATCTCGTTCTGTTTCTTTGCGGCATACCTCACACTTATAGGTGCGCTGCCAGGTCGCTCCAAGTATGCTGTCTGCTAGACTTCCGAAAAGGCCACCTGCGGCACCAAGCCATATGTACGTAAGATTGATCTTTCCATCGGACGCTATGGTCAGCAGAAGTGCTGTTACACCGATAAAGGCGCCGCCCGCAAGTGATGCTCCAAGGCCAAGTCGACTAATGCCTCCCGATGTACCTGGTGTCACGATTTTCCCGGTCAAAATATGGCGGGGTGGCTTGCTCGAGAGCACACCAATCTCCGTCGCCCACGTATCGCTTGCTGCTGCCGCAAGCGCTCCGATATAGAAGGCAAACCATACATCATCCCGTCCACTTATAAACGCACCAAGCACCGCGACCAGACCAAGTCCGCCGTTTGCTGCTACCTGCAACCAGTCGCGCACCCCTGTTTTGGAAAATAACTCCTCTACTTCCCGCTTCTCTTGCTTTTTGCGATGTGATAGCCAGCTCGACGAAATAAAAAATGCAAGCAAAAGTCCATACCATCTTATATCTCCGAGCGCATATAGTGCTGTACCAAGCACAATGGCAGCGATCCCCCCGCTTACAGACAGTGATCGCTTCTTATAAGCTATCCCAGCAATGAGTACGCTTCCAACCAGTCCAAATAAAAACCTTTCTTCCATTCGATTTCGCTCCTCACATTCTTTTCTTATGAAGGGGAACTTGCTATAATAAAGCAGGTGTATGTAATACATAGTAGACGATTTACGATATAAGGAGGAATCATACCATGGCATTTGAAAACAAAGTAGTTGACGTATTTGTAGAAATCCCAGCCGGCAGCCAAAACAAGTATGAATTCGACAAGGAGCTTGGCGCATTCCGTTTAGACCGCGTTCTGTTCTCTCCAATGCATTATCCAACTGAATACGGATATCTGGAGAACACTCTCGCACTTGATGGCGACCCGCTTGATGCACTCGTACTCACAACATTCCCGACATTCCCAGGCTGCGTGATCTCTACTCGCATCATTGGCGTGCTTGTAATGTCTGATGACAAAGGTCAAGATGAGAAACTTCTCGGTGTACCAGTTGACGACCCACGCTGGAAAGATGTGAAGTCTCTTGAGGATATCCCAGCTCACATCACAAAAGAAATTTCTTACTTCTTCGAGCGTTACAAAGACCTTGAGAACAAAGAAACAAAAATCGAAGGCTGGGAAGGCGCTGAAAAAGCTGCTCAGCTTATCGATGAGTGCAAAGCTCGCTACGCAGAAACGAAATAATTTCGTTTTTGCCTGCTGATACAATAAAAAACTCCCGTGCATGGGAGTTTTTTATTTTTATCTACACACATTCACCCGCCATATACCGTGCCTTCAGCTTCCTGATCCCTTCTTTGCACACTCCCTGTGCAAGCCAGGAGCACCCTGCGCACAGCTCATCAAGATCATCCGGCTCAACCATACGTGCAATACGATTCATCAACCATTCCTTGCGATACGTACCGCCCCGCTCAATCCGCAAGTGACGAATCACCCGACCATCCATCGCTCGCACATGAGGGTCCGACCCTTCTCCTGCCTGGCACACAGTATGACCTTTATGTGGACAGGCCATGCATACATCATCGAATTCCATACGAACTTCAAGCCAAACATCGCAAGCAGGGTCCCGGATGTCTTGCACAATCGTTTTCATATTCGCGACAAAAGATGGACTATACCCCATCCCTTGAAAGCCGTGCACACACAGCAGATGATGTCCACGCAAATTCGCAATCTTCATGATGCTCCTCCCTCACCTTGCGATTCTCGCATTCCTTACACTGTACCACGCCCGCCATCCGGTTGGCACGTTTTTCGTACACCATTCACTGTTTTCTCAATTTTTTTACAAGCTTAACTCGCAAAACAACTTTACATCCGTACGGCAAGTTGCTAGAATTATAAATAAAGAAAGCACCTAAATCCGAACATTGTATAAGAACGTAATTAAAAATGTTAAGTTTTTAATCAAAAACATCTTGTTCATTTCAAAAAGAGATGGTATGATAAGAACATAACAACAAACGATATCCAAACAGCGTTGACGGAGAGAGATGCCAGACATGATTCTTCAGAGAGCCGGTGGTTGCTGTGAACCGGTGAATCCCCTGACATTTGAGCGCTCCTGAGCTGGCAGATTGAACGATTCCTTCTAGTAGGTCTGCACGGTCGCTCCGTTATCAGCGCTGGTCACACAGATGACCAGATGAGGCTGCTGTTGCGAAACAGCGGCAAATGAGGGTGGTACCGCGAAATAAACCTTTCGTCCCTCACTGCAGCATACATGTAGTGAGCGCGAAGGGTTTTTTATTTTTTCTTCAATACAAAAATTTTAAAGGGAAGGCGCCAAGGCGCCGCGGAGGTGTACGTACATGTTTAAAGTACTAGTAAGTGATCCATTAAGCGAATTTGGTATCCAGAAGCTGCTCGACGCAGAAGATGTACAGGTTGATCGTAAAACTGGCCTGTCTGAAGCAGAACTGATCGAAATTATCGGCGAGTATGACGCGCTGCTCGTTCGCAGCCAGACAAAAGTAACTCCAGCTATTTTTGAAGCTGGTAAAAAACTAAAGGCCGTTGGTCGTGCTGGTGTAGGTGTTGATAACATCGACCTCGCTGCTGCAACAAACGCAGGTGTTGTTGTCATCAACGCTCCAGACGGAAACACAATCTCTACAGCTGAACACTCTTTTGCCATGATTATGGCACTTGCTCGCCGCATTCCACCAGCTTACAAAAAACTCGTTGACGGTGAATGGGACCGCAAATCATTCACAGGTGTTGAGCTGAATAATAAAGTACTCGGTGTCGTAGGTCTTGGCCGTATCGGTGCAGAAGTCGCAAAACGCGGTAAAGCGTTCAACATGAAAATCATGGCATTTGATCCGTTCCTTACTCAAGAGCGTGCTGACAAGCTTGGCGTACAGTTCTCAACGCTTGAAGAAGTCGTGATGAACGCTGACTTCATCACTGTTCATACACCACTAACAAAAGATACAAAATATATCATCAACACAAAAGAATTTGAAAAAATGAAAGACGGCGTTCGCATCGTAAACTGTGCACGTGGTGGTATCATCAACGAACAAGCACTCATCGCAGCGCTTGAAAGTGGAAAAGTTGCCGGTGCAGCTCTCGACGTATTCGAACAAGAGCCACCATTGGATAACCCGCTTCTGAAAATGCCGCAAGTAGTCGTAACACCTCACCTTGGTGCTTCTACAGTTGAAGCGCAAGAGAATGTAGCGATTGACGTATCAGAAGAAATTCTGCACATTCTGCATGATGAGCCATTCAAAAATGCTGTAAACTTGCCATCTATCCCGGCTAACGTGATGGAAAAAGTAAAACCATACTTCGACCTGAACGAAAAGCTTGGTTCTCTGATCGCTCAAACAGCGGTTGGCGGCTTAAAAGAAGTGATTGTAACATATTCCGGTGATCTGACAGATATCGATACTGCAGCACTGACACGCACAACGCTGAAAGGCATTCTGGCGTACCACCTTGGAGCAGCTGCAAACTATGTAAATGCGCCTAACCTGGCGAAAAATCGTGACATCCATGTAACAGAACAAAAATCCACATACAGCGGTGGCTTCAGCAACCTTGTAACGGTTACATTGAAAACAAGCCAGGAAGAAAAGACTGTGGCTGGTACACTGCTGAACGGCTACGGCCCACGCATCGTGAAAATCGATGGTTACTCAGTTGACCTGCTGCCGCAAGGACACCTGCTGCTCGTTCATCATAATGACCGTCCGGGCGCTATCGGCCGCGTAGGTACAATCCTTGGCAACAACAACGTAAACATCGCAACCATGCAGGTTGGACGTCGTGGCGTTGGCGGACAGGCAATCATGCTCCTGACTGTTGACAAAGAAGTAAGCCCGGATGTACTTGATACACTCGGTGAACTTAGCGAAATTACAAGCGTAACACAACTTGAACTATAAGAGATTATAAAAACAAAAGCCACCGGAATCATTCGGTGGCTTTTTTGTCATTTTACGTTATCAGATCTTTATGCCGCTTCCCTACCTTGCCCATGCGGAGAAATAAAATGGAAATACAAACCGATTGCTAGTGAAATAAGAATGGCGCTTATGGATGTCCATTGTGCTGCTGTCCAGTGAAACAAATACCGTGGAGAATCACCACGAAGCATCTCTAATACAAATCGCCCTGTGTTATACAGAATATTGTAAGCAAGAAATAAATAGCCGCGTTTTAGTTTTTTTTGCATGAGAATCATTAGGATAGCAAAGATAATAACATCCATTTGTCCTTCCCATACTTCGGCAGGCCACAGTGGTTGATCTCCATATCGATCTCTTGCAAGTGTACCTTCGGGATACAAAATGCCAAAATTACTTCCTGTCGGATCTCCAAAAGCATCCCCATTCATGAGATTAGCATCTCGCCCAATGCTTTGTCCAAGAATAAGACCCGGAGCACATAAATCGGCCATTTCCCAAAAAGATAACGAATGTTTTCTCACATACCAGATTCCGACTACAATAGCTCCTACGATTCCTCCCTGGATGGATAATCCACCATGCCAAATCGCAATGATTTCTTCCGGGTGCTGCGAGTAAAATCCCCAGTCAAAGAAAAATACAGTCCAAAATCTTGAGCCAATCAAAGCTCCAATCATCAATGGAATCAGCAAGTTTAGTACATGTTCAGCAAGATGATCTTTTTTCTGCAGCTTGGCTAATGTTACAGTAAATCCTGTGCCAAGAATAATCGCTAGAACAAATAAGAGGCTGTACGAGCGGATCGGAAACGATCCGATATAGGTGATGTATTGATGCAAATCAATCACTTCCTTCTGCGGAATCAATATACTAAACAAACAAAAACTTATGTAATTTCAACAACAAATTCGAAAGATACTATATAGGGTGCTACACTTCACTCTTTCTTATTTGACTGTCTATAAATCCGCCTTTGAAATATGATACGAGGGAGAAAGAATCAGAAAAGCCGCACCTGCTTGTAAAACAAAACGGATGCGGCTTTCAGCCATGTACGCTTATAAAATCGTCAGAATTCCTCGCATATCATCAAGGATATAATCTGCTTTCAACTCTTCAAACTTCGCACGCGCTTCCTGACCGGACAAGCCTGTTAGTGTCGCCGCAAACTTACAGCCAATGCTGCGTGCAGCCATATAGTCGGCAACCGAGTCCCCGACAACGAGCACTTCATCCCCATTCTCAATCGGTAAGGCAAGTGCAAAGCAGTCCGCATCGTCACATTCCATACCAAGCATCCCTTTAATGTAGCAGTACGGCTGCGGTTTCGCAAGCGGCGCACGCTCTGGATAGCGCTTCTCTGCATCCAGAACATCACTTGCTGTCACAACGCGATTCTCATCAAAGTATTGCAGCAATCCCATCGCTTTGAGCGGCTCTACCGTTTCAATGCGGGGACGACCTGTACCAATGCCGAGCGTGTAGCCGCGCTTTTTCAGTTCGGCAAGCACTTCTGCCATTTGCGCTGGTTCAACAATCGGAATCTCATCGTCCAGGAAGCCTTTTTTGCCCTTTTGGAACGCTTCACGGCCAATTGAATCTACAACTAGACGGTCACCGAGATACCATTCCTGGAACGTCTCCTGACATAAATCCCACAGCTCACTGTTGCGAGAGAAGACGTCCGTTGTAACGCCTGTTTTCTCCTGGGCAATGTCATTCAAATACAACAGCAGACCTTGCTTCTCTGCTGTACTCTTCTCGAAATCCGTTACGAATGCTGCGTAATCGATTTCAAACGCAACACCTGCTGCCAGCTCACGAATGCGATTGATCGCATCACGGTTGATCTGTGCAGTCAAAATTTCTTTTACGGCTGCTGAATTTGTCTCTGCAACCTTTGCTAAAAGAGCAATAAGGTGGTAGGAATATGTCAGATATACCATATCCCAGTTCGCATTAATGCCGCGTGTTTTTACAAAATTCAATACATTATCGTTATCAAACACCTCTGCACGGACGCGGCGAATAATCGCTTCTTCCGGTGCCGGTTCAAATGCTTCTGTTGTAAGTCCTGTGTAGTTTTGGCTGTACAGCATCTCCCATACGGTTAGCGCGGATGCATCAAAGTAGCGCTCCTCGCTTAGCAGTACGCCATCTACGTCAAACAAAATGGTACGAAACATGCCTCTCCTCCAGGTTCCCCAATGGTTTGGTGTAATACGAACATTTTAACATATTTCCGACGAATTAATCGTCTTTTTACGCAAATTTCATTTCACAAATTGTATGATAAAATAATGAAAAAGGAGGGAGCGTATGGAGTTCCAATCATTACAAAATCGGATTGCTCTTATTACCGGCGCCAGCAAAGGAGCAGGACGCGCGATGTGTCTCTTGTTTGCGGAGGAAGGAGCGACCGTATACGCAGCAGCACGCAGTACCGAATTATTAGACGAGCTTGTACAGGAAGCCGTCGGTCTTGAGGGGCGAATTATTACGGCGCCATGTGACGTAACAGATGGTACAGCTGTCGAGCAACTAATTCAGCGTATCATAGACGAACAGGGACAGATTGATATTTTGATTAACAATGCAGGACTCGGGCATTTCGGAGCGATTCATGAGCTGACGGAAGCACAGTGGGATGAGATGATGAATGTAAACCTGAAAGGCGTGTTTTTGTGCACGAAATATGTCGCTCCACATCTGATTCAGCAAAAACACGGACATATTATTAACATCTCAAGTATCGCAGGAACCGTTACTTTCCCAGGTGGAGGGGGCTACTGCACAACCAAATTCGGCTTGATGGCGTTCACTGATATTTTGACACAGGAACTAAAATCGCATAACGTTAAAGTATCTGTCATCTGTCCTGGCTCAATCCAGACATACTTCGGCGGCACCGATCCGAAAGATTATGCGCTGCATCCGAAAGATGTCGCACAGATTGCCTACCAGATGGCTGCCGCACCCGAGCATGTCATTTTGAATCAAGTGATTATGCGTCCGGTTGTGCCGCAGGCGAAGCTTTAATTACATAAAAAATTCAGGAGGATAGTACCGTATGAAAAAATGGCTTACTTTATGCATGATGGCCACCCTCGTTATGATACTTGCCATCGGATGCAGTCAACAACCACAGGCACAGACGCCGCAGAATACACAGACACCAACACCGCAAGATGTACCGAAACCAGCCAAGCAGTGGAGCAAGGCTCCTGAAATGAAGATCAACCCAAATAAAAAATATTTCGCACACTTTGATACATCCAAAGGAAAATTCACAGTGGAACTGTATGCAAAAGACGAGCCTATAACTGTGAACAACTTTGTTTTCCTTGCTAAAGAAAAATATTACGACGGGAACGTATTTCATCGCATTATCCGCGACTTCATGATACAAAGCGGCGATCCAACTGGAACTGGCGCTGGCGGGCCAGGGTATGAGTTCAATGATGAACTCCCAAATAAACACAAGCACAAAAAAGGAACACTGGCAATGGCTAACCGTGGTCCAAATACGAATGGAAGCCAGTTCTTTATCGGCACAGGCCCGCAAGTTGATATATTGAATCAGCAGCAGTATGATAAATATGTCGTTTTTGGAGAAGTAACATCAGGGTTAGATGTTGTTGAAAAAATCGCAGCTACTCCGGTCAAAGAAAGTCCAACCGGAGAAAAAAGCCTCCCAACAGAAAAAGTTGTCATTAACACTATTACAATTGAAGAGAAATAGACAGGCGGGCGTCCGATCTTGATCGGCGCCCGTTTTTCCATCTAGCCTGTGCGTTTACTTCTGCCGCTGCTTCACCACCGCTACCGTACACCGCGATACACAAATTAATTTATCGGCTTCATCTGTGATTTTAATCTCCCAGATCATCGTCGTCCGCCCCTTATGGAGTGGCGTCGCTACCCCTGTCACGATCCCATCCTGTTTGCTGCGGACATGGTTCGCATTAATCTCTAGGCCAAATGCCGCTTCCGTCTCCTGGTCAATCAAATTCCACGTTCCCATACTCGCCAGCGTTTCGGCAAGTGCGACCGATGCTCCACCGTGCAGCATACCAAACGGCTGATGAGTTGCATTATGTACCGGCATCGTTCCCACTACACGTTCCGGTGTTATGTCGGTAATCTCGATGCCAAGCGCCCCCATCATTGTTTCCTGCATATTTTCTTTTATTTTCATCTGCTCGCCTCCTATTTTTCTTTATATTCAGAATATAACATACGCATGTTATTTTTGCGATAAAAAAGAGAGCGCACGCTCATCAGCATGTACGCTCTACGTCTGTTCTTCATCGCCTGGGAGCCATACCGTAAATACAGTCCCTTCTCCCAGTTTACTCTGCATCGTGATAACCCCTTCATGCAACTCAACTAATTCCTGTACAATCGCCAGCCCTAATCCTGTTCCTTTTTCCGAGCGCGATCGTACACGATCTACTTTAAAAAAACGATCCCATACATGAGGGATATCGGCTTCAGCAATGCCAATCCCCGTATCGGTAACCGTCACTTCCACTCCGCCCTTCTCTTCTCGGGCAGCCAGCTCAATGTACCCATGCTCGGTAAACTTAAGCGCATTACCCAGCAAATTTACAAAAATCTGCTCAATCCGGCCCGCATCTCCCATTACAGCTGGAAGAGGAAGGTCCAGGGCAAGACGAAGCGCAAGACCACGCTTCTCGGCCTCTGCGGTAAAGGTAAAAGCTAACCGATTTAACAAGGCCTCCATATTAACCGGCTGTTTGACCAGATTAAATTCATGCTTGGTCAACCGAACGAGTTCAAGCAGGTCATCCACTAGACGGCTCATATGCAGCGTTTCTTTGTACATAACATCATAATATTTATGGCGTGAGGCTCCATCTTGTACAAGTCCGTCCTGCAGCGCCTCCAGGAATCCCTGCATCGCCGTTAGTGGTGTACGCAGCTCATGCGATACATTCGCAATAAAGTCCTGCCGTACTTTATCCAGTTCAGCACGCTCAGCTTCCACATGGGCAAGTGTGGCCGCCATCCGATTCATCGATCGCGCCAAATCTCCAATCTCATCTTCTGATGTAACCTCAATACGCTGCTCATAATTTCCTTTTTCGATTTCAAGCGCCACCGTATCCATCCGCTTCAATGGCCGAGAGATCGTCCACGATAAATACGATACCATCGCTGTCGACAGAAGAATCCCGAGAAGCGTCGCCCACAAAATCATCACGCGCATATTGCCAACCGTCTCTTCGATACCTTCTACGGGGGCATGCAGTACGATCCCACCAAATATTTTATCTTTTTGTCCCCACGGTACCACAACTGATACCATCGGTTTGGTTAAGCCTGCAAACGCGAGGTTCTGCACGACATTCTGTCCCCGCATAACCTGCTCTACAATCTGTGGGGCAACAGATTTACCGATGAACACTTCGTCGCGCGTAGACGTTGCGATAATATGACCACTCTGATCAAACACCCAGATACGCGTATCAAACGTTTGATCAAGAAACGCTAGAATCGACTGGGTCTGGTCTTCATTCCACGGATTTGTCTGAATGGCCAGATTCACCTTCTTCGCTTTACGCAATAACTCTTCTTTCGTGCCATCATATATGTAATTTTTGGCGAGCACAGACATCGACAACCCGAGTGCGCCGAGTCCGAGCAGCACCGTTACCATATAACTAAGCAACAATTTACGAAAAATACTTTTATTAATACCAGACCAGTCCAGAATTAGTCGGAGCACGTTTCCACCTCAAACTTATAGCCGACACCCCATACTGTGTGAATGCACTCATAAGGTAGTGCTGCAAGATGCTGACGGATTTTTTTGATATGCACGTCTACCGTGCGGATATCTCCAAAAAAATCATAGCCCCAGATTTGTTCAAGCAGCTGCTCCCTTGTGAATACACTGCCGGATGAACGGGCAAGAAAAACGAGCAGATCAAATTCCTTCGGACGAAACGCGACTTTTTCTCCTGCTACAATCACCTGCCGCCCTTGCAAATCAATCACCAGATCGGAAAAGCGAATTTCCTGAACAACCGCTTCCTTCTCTTCCGATACTCGAGGCTGGATGCGCCGAAAAATCGCTTTAATACGGGCCACTAATTCCCGAGGGCTGAATGGCTTGGTAATATAGTCATCTGCTCCAAGCTCAAGACCGAGTACCCGGTCAAACTCTTCTCCTTTAGCAGACAACATAAGGATCGGGGTATCCATCGTTTTGCGAATCTCCCGGCACGCTTCATATCCATCCATAACGGGCATCATCACATCAAGAATAATCGCATCCGGTTTTTCCAATCCCGCCAGACGTACCGCTTCACTTCCGTCATGCGCTTCAATAAGCTCAATATGATGTTGGGAAAAGTACAGGCGAATAATCTCAATTACGTTTATATCATCATCTGCAACGAGCACTTTTGTTCCGTTCATGACATCTCCCCCTCCGTAGAACAGTATAGCACATTTCCCTCTCCCCTATTAAAAATAGCCGGTACACAAGGTACCGGCTATTTTTAGGAAGAAGAAGCGTGAAGCTATCTATTTAATTTTTTGAAAGTAGGGTTGTGTTGTGTTGTTGTCAGTTAAGTAAATCAGACGGTGCGTTTTCGCTGTGTCATCGTACAGGCGTTTAGCTCGTTTCGTTGGTCGTTTGATGTCATTCCATTATACAGCGTACCGCCAGGGAATTTCTTTCATCCACCTCCTTATGCTTATACTTTACCGGATAAAT
Organism: Aneurinibacillus uraniidurans; assembly: GCF_028471905.1. Lineage (NCBI taxonomy): Bacteria > Bacillati > Bacillota > Bacilli > Caryophanales > Paenibacillaceae > Aneurinibacillus > Aneurinibacillus uraniidurans. The sequence continues at coordinate 2,618,126 of NZ_CP116902.1, forward strand.
GTAACAGGACTATGTGTAAGTCAAGAACATTTTATAATCAAATTATGATCATTTTATGTCCATGGGGACGCGGTCAAACGTTGGCAAGTCAGCAAAAAGGCGATAAAATAGACAGAAACGTTTTATTTCTATACATATACTAGGAGGAAACCTGCTATGAAAGCATCGCTTGACATTGTTGTCCGTTCTACTGAGATCGATGTAAATGGACATGTAAACAACGCGAAGTATTTGGAATACTTTGAATGGGGACGCGAGGAGTGGTACGAGCAGGCGCAGCTGCCGTATGATAAATTTCTGGAGATGAACATTCAAACGGTAACGGTAAACATCAATGTAAACTACCGTAAAGAGTGCTTACAAAATGACCGACTGACCATTACAACAGAGCCGGAAAAACTCGGGCGTACAAGCTATGTGCTGAAACAGGAAATTCATAATCAGCGTGGCGAGCTCGTGGCAGATGCGCTCGTAACGAGCGTGGCTATGGATAGCAAAGAACGTACAAGTCGCCCGGTACCAAGTGAGCTGGCAGCATTGTTTAGCTAATAGGTTATCAAATTATAAATCCCCGCTTTACCAGCGGGGATTTTGGTTATTTATTTCTTTCTTTTCATTCCTTTTTTTATCTCCGGACGATGTCCCGAGCGAGCAGCAGGATGCTCCTTGACTGGCACAAGCTGGCCTCGGAACAGTGTACGCTCCGGCATCTCAATGCCCAGCTGCTTGGCAAGCTTACCTGCCATAAATTTCTCCTTTGGCTCAAGCAACGATACCGCAAGCCCGGACTTGCCCGCACGGCCTGTCCGACCGACACGATGAATGTACCCTTCTGTATCAAGCGGCAGATCAAAATTAACGATATGCGCCACATCCTCCACATCCATACCACGGGCAAGCAAATCAGTTGTCACCAGATAGCGAACCTGGCCACTATGAAATTCCTTAAGTGCCTGTTCCCGATCCTGCTTGCGCGTCTCACTATGAATGCCTGCGATCGACACACCTCTTCCCTTCAGCCACGTTGTAATATCGCCCACCTGATGCAGCTTCTTGACGAAAACAATCGTGCGACCACCACTAAGTGCTTGCAGCAAGCGTCGCAATGTTTCAAACTTCTCCCGCTCCGGCGTCACAATAAAGCTGTGCGTAATCGTCTCCGGCAGGCGCGATTTACCTGCAATGCGAATCATGTGCGGCTTCTGACCTGCCCACTCTTGTCCCCAATTCTCCACGATCGAAGAGATCGTAGCAGAAAATACAGATAGCTGACGGTCACGTGGCGTCCGCTTTATAACGGCTTCTACCTCGCGCATCATGCGTGCTTCAAGCATCTGGTCTGCCTCATCAATCACTACCGTCTTTACTTCATGCGCCTTCAGCTTCTTCTTCTCTATCAGATCATGGATCCGACCCGGTGAGCCGACAATCACATGCGGCTTGTCCTTCAGCTTTTCCATCTGGCGCTTAATATCCACACCGCCCATAATGACCTGAAAGCGGATCTCGCTCCCTTCGCACAGCTCGCTTAACACTCGATGAATCTGCATAGTCAACTCACGTGTTGGTGCCAGAATGATCGCTTGTGGTACAGAAGCTGACGTATTAATCCGCTGCAAAAGCGGGAGCAAATAAGCAAGCGTCTTGCCTGTCCCCGTCTGCGATTCCCCAATGACACTGTGGCCTGCCAGCAGCAGCGGAATTGTCTGCTTTTGAATCGGTGTCGGTGTTGTAATGTTTCGTTTCGTAAGTCCGGCTACCAGGAACGGTGCCAGCTCAAATGCTGCAAAATCAGTCATGAATGTCTTCCTTCCTCAAGATGGATGGGCAGATGAATGGAGAATGTCGTCCCTTCTCCCAGCTTGCTGCGAACAGCAATCTTGCCATGATGCCCTTCAATGATATTTCTTACGATGGACAGCCCAAGACCTGTTCCGGCCCGACCGCGTGTACGCGCCTTATCCGCCTTATAGAAACGCTCAAATACAAACGCAAGATCTTCCGGCGAGATGCCCACACCTGTGTCCGATATTTCAATCGTGCAGCCATCTCCCTGCATGAACGTGCGCAGTGTAATCGAGCCGCCAGCAGGCGTATGACGAATCGCATTATCAATCAAGTTCGTGAGCACCTGCTCCATGCGATCTACATCAAAATAATAACTACCCTCTGATGCCTGCCAGTCAAGCTGCAAACTAATCCCCTGTTCACGAGCTACTCCATTGAACTTACGAATCACTTTATCTTCCAGTTGGAGTAAGTTTGCCAGTTCAATATTAAGCTGGATATGCCCCGCTTCCATACGGGCAAGATCAAGCAGCTCGTTGACAAGGCGCGACATGCGTAACGACTCATCGTATATAATTTGTGCAAGTTCTTTCTTTTCTTCCTCAGACTGTGCAATGCCATCGACAATCGCTTCGCTGTATCCCTGTAACATCACAAGCGGTGTACGCAGCTCATGCGAAACATTGGCCAGAAAATCCTTACGCAATTTGTCTAAGCGGCGCTCCTCAGTCATATCGCGCAGCACAGCTACCGCACCGCGCACCTGTTCATTGTCATACAGCGGTGCCATGACAACAGCATAGATGTGCCCCTGTACCATTACATCTGAGATGACTTCCTGTTCATTGCGCACAACTTGTTCAAAAATCGTCTGCATCACTGGAGGCAGCTCTTTATGTGTTAATCTCTCCGGTGGATCATCTACGCCCTGTTCATAGCGCCACGCCTTCAATATTCCATCTGCCGGTGGATTCGTCACAATGATCTCACCATGCCGATCCACCGTGATCACACCATCAACCATGCTCTTTAGCACACCTGTGATCTGTTCCTTCTCACGGGAGAGCGCAACAATCAAATCATTCAGTTGGGAAGCCATATGATTAAACGTATTGGCTAGATCCCCCATCTCATCATGCGTCCGAATCGGAATCTGGGCAGAGAAGTCGCCACGCGCATATGAATCCGCCGCTTTTTTCATTTTGCGAAGCGGCTGGGTAATGCGGCTAGACAAGAAAAAAGCAAAAAAAGTTGTGAGAATAATGCCGATAACGGCTGCATAAAAAATCAACCACGTCGTTTTCTCGGTTGTGGCTCGCAACTCATCGAGTGTTTTATACATAATCAATTCACTATGCGGCTCCGGAGTATGAAGTGGAACCGACACAGCTAGAAACTCTTCCTTATGCTCAAAACCATCCGACGGAGCTACTACGGTAAAAAAGTCACGCGTAATGCCAATCTGACCATTTAATGCTTTTTTTAGTTCCTTGTTCTTCATAAGCTCCTGCACGCGAATCTCAGGAATGGATGCCCCTGCGTTCACAACCGGTTTACCCGCCAGCTCACCCTTCGGCGTTACGATGACCATGCGTGTGTCATACACATCTACAAGCTCGCGCGCAATCGCAATCACGCGGTCATGATCTTCATACCCGTGAATGACATCTGCCATATTTCGTGCCATCATCTTCAAGTCTTCCGTGCGCTGCTTCTCATAGAAGCTATCGAGCGACTGCATCAAGGTTAGGCTGAGCGCAGTAAGCACAACAGCAACAAGTCCGATGATGGTCAGCCATAGTTTAAAAACAATCTGATTGTAAATCACTTATTTCGGCACCTCAAGCTTGTAACCGATTCCCCATACGGTCGCAATCATATTGGCCGCTACAGGAGAAATGCGGTTCAGCTTCTCACGCAGACGCTTAATATGCGTATCAACTGTACGTAAATCACCAAAAAATTCATAATGCCATACATCTTTCAGCAAATCTTCCCGCGAAAACACTCGATCCGGGTTGCGTGCCAAATAGTACAGAAGTTCATATTCCTTCGGTGTGAGGCTAACTTCTTCTCCTGAAACAAGTACGCGGTGCGCATCATGGTCAATCGAGAGCTCCGGGAAGACTAACACATTGTTCGAGCTATTCGGTGTTGTCAGGAAAGCCGTGGCAGAAGAACGCCGCAGCAGCGCCTTCACACGATAGACCACTTCACGTGGGCTAAACGGCTTGACGACATAGTCATCTGCTCCTGATTCAAATCCTTGTACCCGATTTGCTTCTTCCCCTTTTGCTGTCAGCATAATGACCGGAGTCGCCTTCTGCTCGCGCAGACGCAAGCATACTTCGATACCGTCAATACCCGGCAGCATCAGATCAAGCAAAATCACATCGTAGTCATTTGTCAGTGCCATATTAAGAGCGGTTTCCCCGTCTTCTGCTTCTTCAATTACAAAATTCTCCCGTTCTAAATACATGCGAAGCAGGCGGCGGATTCGTTCTTCATCGTCCACCACGAGAACTTTCGCTTGCTGTTCCATATATTCTCACCTCTGTTAACAATTTCGCCATTTTTTATTTTACACTATTATGCGCCTGATGCGGGCGAATCGTACAAAATTATATGAAATTCTTACGTATGAAAACAAGCATTTGTTTTACCTTATAGACATAGACACGTATTTTATTGTCAAAGGAGGATTCTCATGAAGAATCGATCAACAAAACCATCAAGCCAGAGTGTGCATAAACAAATCGAACAAGCGCATCAAAGCAGCGTCATCGACACCGGCTCAACTGCCGCAGGAAAAAATCGCTCCATTCCTGTTCAGCGCATAGAAGACAAAAGCCCGGACGATCTCGAATAGTATTGCACAAAGCTTGGTGGAGGAGCGGAGAAGAAGTCGCTTTGTCACTTTGTTACGCTTGCAGAGAAGCAAGTGTGTCCGCTCCAGGTGACAGGCGAACTTGCCCACAAAAGAAGTTCAATGATGCACATACACAGAAGCATTGTGGGCAAAACCCAGTTCGCCTGCCACCCTCCGCTAAGCGGTCGCGTAAAGTCGTTCCACAGCGACTTCTTCTCCGCTCCTACCCAAGTTTGGCAGACAAATTGTCAAGCATAATTATGATGTTGAGCTTCTCTATGTAGTATATTGTTTTTTATTTTTGTAAACCGAAATATTGTTGGGGAGGGGGAGAAGGGACGAGCAAGAGAACGCCTGTACGCGCCTACTCAGCGGAGGGAGACTGGCGAACGGGCCTTTGCCCGCAATCCTTCAGTGAATCAACATCACAGGCTTTCTTTGCGGGCGAGTTCGCCGGGCTCCCACAGCGAACAGTCTATACTTCCCCGCAAGCGTACCGAAGCGAACGGCTCATCCCTTCTCCCACTCCCCACCACCAACTTTCGATTCTACACCAAACAAAAAAAGAGGCCGTCCTATTCACAGAACAGCCCCATCCCTTATGCATACGCATGCAACCCCGACATCACCAGATTGACAAATATCAGATTAAACATCACAACAATAAAGCCGAGCACCGCCATCCAGGCAGACCGCTCTCCCTGCCAGCCGCGCGACAGGCGCAAATGCAAATATGCGCTGTAGAACAACCACGTAATAAGCGCCCATACCTCTTTCGGGTCCCAGCCCCAGAAGCGCCCCCACGCGTCCTGCGCCCAGATCATCGCAAAAATGAGCGCGCCAAGCGTAAAGATCGGAAATCCAATCGCAATCGCTCGGTAGCTAATCTCGTCTACTAGATCAGCATCAATCTCTTGTACCCAGCGGCTCATCGGCTGAGCTAATCGCGTTCGCAAGACAAGAAGAAGCAGCACATACAGAATCGTCCCGCCACCTAATGACCAGATAACCGAGTTAAACTTGCGTGCCGCCTGATCTCCGTGCATAAAGCCCGGTGCTGCAAACAGCGGCTTCATCTTGCCTTCCGTCAGCAGCGTACCGTCTTTCGGACCGACAATCGCTGGCATGTCATATTTCATCTCTACATTTACAATCTGACCTTTTATATCCGCAGGCGCTTTAAACACCGCTTCATAGCCTGTTACACGGAAATATGTAGCCAACGCCACGAAGCAGACTGCTGTAAGCATGCACCACATCACAAATTCCAGCCAGTAAGCAGAACTTGGATTATCCTCCGCATTAACAGTACGAAGCAGATAAATAAGCCCGGCGGCGAATCCGATGGCAAATGCTCCTTCTCCAAGAGCGGCCGTCGATACGTGAATTTGCAGCCAATAGCTCTGCAATGCGGGAATAAGCGGCGTCACTTCGCTCGGAAAAACGGAAGCATAGGCAATCAGAAGCACCGCAACAGGCATCACAAACATCCCAATCAGCGGCAGGCGATAAAGCAAGTAAATCCCAAGAAACGCCACGACCATCGCATAACCGAGGAACTGCGTAAACTCAAACATATTACTCGTTGGAATATGTCCACCGATGTACCAGCGCAACCCGATAAAACTCGTATGCGCTACAAACCCAAGAACGGCAGCCATATAACCGAGCCGCCCAAAACGCTGCCTATGCACCTTCGGATCACGGTTGCTAAAGCGTTGTCCTGTCACCGCTACAAAGAACAAAACGGTCGAACTACAATACAACGTAAACGCAATGGTCAGCATCGTATCGCTGATCCAAATGAGATTGCTCACGATTTTTTCTCTCCCTTCTCTAGCTGCGCAGCTGAAACGGTAAATCCTGCTGTATCGAGAACTTTTACGATCTCCTGTTTTATACCGAACCAGTTTTTGTTCGTATGGGCGGCAATCAACAATCGGCCATCCACCACTTCAAGCCAGATCCTGCGGTGCTGCCAATAAAAGCCCATCACAAGCCCGACCATACACACGCACGCCCCGAAGAAAATAACCGGCAAGCTTTTATCAACACGCACCATCAGACCTGTCATATCTACAAGGTCTGGCTTAGCAAATTCATACGTAACAACAGGCGGTTTGTTGTCAGCGGTCAATGTACTTCCAAGGAAAATCCACTGCTTCTCCCCGCTTGGGGTTTTAGGTGAAATCGTGTTAATCACAAATGCCGGATTGTTCGGACTTGTCGTTTTCGTGATCGGCTGCTTATTTTTATCCAGAGCAAAGTCAGGGAAATACTTCAGCACTTGCACTTTCACATGATCGCTGACACGAATTTCGGATTGTGGTTTGTATAAATCAAGCCGTACCGTGCCAAGCGAAGCGTGCGTTGCTGTATCCACCAGCTTCATATTCAGTGCTTCCAGCTGATTTTCCTGTTCACTCGATTGGTATAATAATAATCCGTCCTGTTCGAGTGGATGGTTGACGCGAATTTCCGCTTTTTTCACTTCTTTCAGCTTAGGCGCAGCTCCCGCAACCCCTGCATTTTCATTCTCGTATAGAACGGCTGCTGTTTTGTATTCCTTGACGACCTTCCCATTTATGTCCAGCTTCTCCGGGAATTCATTGTCCTGATAATACACTTTGTCAAATCGTTCATTCTTCACATAATACTTCGTCTCGGGAACCGGCTCCGTCTGCCCTTCTCGCACCCAGACGAATTGGTTAAGGTAGAAACCAGGGATAAGACGCATCAAGCAACCAACGAGAAACAAAATCAATCCGATATGATTAATGTACGGCCCCCAGCGGCTAAAGCGTCCCCGCTCACCTAACAAAGCGTTGTCTTCCTCCCGCACATTATAGCGCCGTTTACTAAGGCCTTGCTTAAGGGCATCTAGTACTTCCTGCGAGTCCCGCTCCCCGATACTGATTTCTGCGCTCACTTTTTGGATAGCTAGAAACTTGTGATCACGCTTAACACGCTGTGCCTTTAACGCACGGTACAGCGGTTGGACTCGGTCAAGACTGCATACGACAAGTGAGATACCGATGCCAAGCAAAAGCGCAATAAACCACCAGGATGAATATAAATGATGCAAGCCCAAACGATAATAGATCAATCCGAGTGTCCCGTATGCCTCTTCGTAAAATACGTCAGCAGGCTTTGGGACCGGTATGTATTGTTCCTGCGGAAAAATCGTCCCGATCGCGGATGCAATAAGCGTAAGCACAATCATAATGATCGCATTGCGCACAGACGAGAAGAAACGCCAGATGCGACCCGCGATCGTTTGACTCGATGCTTGTGACCGCCGTAGCGCACCTTCATAGCGCATATCCGCTATCTGTCCTTCCACGTCTTCACGGGGCGCACCACATGACTCGCACAGCGCAGTACCAGGTGGATTGGCATGTCCGCACGCGCATTTTACTTCCTCTATCATGTATTCACCTCTTTATGCTGCCACTTAACTTATGTATACAATGCATAAATATTTATTTACATTTGTATTTATTCGTTGTAGAATAAATCTTACTTAATTGTAAGTCCCCGGCCCTTTTGCCCGGGATGTAAAGGAGTGTACGTACTGATGATTCCGACAGATATGCAGTGGAATGCTCTGCTGCAGCGTCATGCAACGGTTACGGTTACGCTTGATGACCGTAAAATAACAGGCGATCTGTATAATGTAACTGACGAACAAGTTATTCTGATTGTTCAGGATAAAGACGGCCTGTTTGAAGTACTCAACCGTGCAGACGTGCGCGACATGTCATGGTAATCGACATGTCCGATGCATAAATATGTTATATGGCGACGCTTCTACAGCGCCGCCCCCAAAATGGCGAGAAATCAGCCATTTTTTTCATGCAGTTTTTCTACTTCGGCTGCTGTCAAAGCCCGGTATTCCCCTTCCTTCAGCCCGTCAAGCGTCAGAAATCCAAGCCGCACTCGTTTGAGCTGCATAACCGGATGCCCTACAGCTTCACACATGCGCCGTACCTGCCGATTGCGTCCTTCATGAATGGTCAGGCGCACTGTGCTTATCCCACGCCGGGCATCAGAAGCAAGACATTCCGCTTCTGCCGGAGCTGTCATCCCATCTTCTAGCATAATCCCTTCCCGAAGTTTGCGAAGCGCTGTATCATCGATCCGCCCTCGAACGACTGCTTCATACACTTTATCCAGTTCATATCGTGGATGCGTAATATAATTGGCGAATTCGCCATCGTTCGTAAGCAGCAATAGACCGGACGTATCATAATCAAGCCGGCCAACTGGATAAATGCGTGCCCCTACTCCTTTCATCAAGTCAAGCACCGTCCGTCGTCCCTGCGGATCGGTCACGGACGTAATGTATCCTGTCGGCTTATATAATAGAAAGTACACGTGTTGTTCGCGAGCAATCACCTGACCATCTACTTCAATCCGATCACGCTGTGGATCAGCCTTGTATCCGAGTTCACATACCACGTCCCCATTCACCCGGACGCGGCCTTCGGTAATCAATTGTTCGCATTTACGCCGAGAAGCAACTCCGGCTTGCGCCATAATCTTCTGTAATCGTTCCATCTGGTAGCATCATCCTCCTCTACCATCATACCCGCTCCTGTTCGGCTGTACAACTTTCCTGTACGATATCCGTGTGTTTTGTTGTGAAATCGAAAGTATGTGGGAGGGAGTGGGAGAAGGAAGGAGCCGTTCGTTTGGTACGCTTGCAGGGAAGCGGTAACTGTCCGCTTCGGGAGCCCGGTGACGTACCCGCAAAGAAAAGCACAAGATGTTGATTCACCGAAGTGTTGCGGGCAAAGACTCGTTCACCGTTCTCCCTCCGCTAAGTAGGCGCGTACAGGCACTCTCTTGCTCCTCCCTTTTCCCACTCCCCGCACAACGTTTCGTTTTACAAAAAACTCTCGCCGCCAGAATGGATTTTCCGGGGTCGTGACTGGCTTTACGCAAGTCATCTTCTTTGTTTTTACCGTCATAGCAAGACTCATTCTCTTACTATTATTTGATGGTGTTTACACAAAGTGTGCTAGGAGCGGGAGCGGGCGGGGCAACGGAACGCCTGTATGCAGCTGCCCAGCGGAAGGGGACAGACGAACGAGCCTTTGCCCACAATGCTTCTATGCAAATACATCGGTGGCTTTTTTGTGGGCGAGTTCGTTTGGCACCTGAAGCGGACAGTCACCGCTTCCCTGTAAGCATACCGAAGTGACGAGGCCCCGCCCGATCACGCTCCTCCCCCCACACTTTGTCGAAAACATCAGCAAAAAACCTCCGTACAAAGCCGCTGTACGAAGGTTTATCCAAATATAAGCGAGACGATGCATACGGAAGCAATGACTCCAATCAAATCCGATAACAACCCGACCTTAAGTGCATATTTCGTGCGCGTAACGGCAACTGCACCGAAATAAACGGTCAGCACATACAGCGTTGTATCCGTACTGCCCTGAATGGTACTGGCCAGCCGTCCAATATACGAATCCGGTCCATATCGGGCAATAAGATCCGTTGTAATCGCAAGTGAGCCGGTTCCAGTGACCGGGCGCAGCAAGGATAACGGCAGGACTTCTGCCGGAAACCCAATTGCATTCAGTACAGGCCGCAGCGCTTGCGTCAGTAAGTCAAGCGCCCCGGACTCCCGAAATACCGTAATCGCTACCATCATGCCAACTAGATGCGGCATCAGGCGAATGGTGGTACCAAAACCACCCTTTGCGCCGCTGACAAATGTATCGTACACCGGTACTCTTTTATACAGGGCATATACAAGCACATACGATAAAAGCACCGGAATGGCCCAGATCGATAACTGCGTGACAAGCGCGTACATGCTTTACCGCCTCCTCTCAAGCCGCTGATACCAGCGGTCAATCATAATCGCAGCACACGTCGCAATAAAGGTCGCGACGAGTGTGACACCGACAATATCAGCCGGGTTCGCAGAATTATAATTCATGCGGATCGCAATGATGGTCGTCGGAATGAGAGTCATGCTGGATGTATTCAATGCGAGCAGTGTACACATCGCAGGCGTTGCTGTTTTCGGGTCCGGGTTGAGCTTCTGCAATTCCTGCATCGCCTTAATGCCCATCGGCGTTGCCGCATTGCCAAGCCCGAACAAGTTGGCTGTCATGTTGGAGAGAATATAGCCGAACGCTGGATGGTCTTTCGGAATCGTCGGGAACAACCAGCGAGCAAGCGGCCCAAGCAAGCGAGCCATTTTGTTCAATAGCCCGGCTTCCTCTGCGATTTTCATCATGCCCATCCAGAAGATCAAAATACTAAGCAAGCCGAACGTCACCGTTACCCCGGTTTTTGCTCCTTCAAATACCGCCTTGTTTACCGCATCTACCTTTCCATTCACAAAGGCGACGGCAACCCCAATCAAAATCATTCCGGCCCAGATGTAGTTAACCATCTACTTTCCTCCTAACAGCACCTGCCAAAATGTCTCCCAGTTCGCCACAAATCGATGCTCGACTGCCTGCACGAATGTTTCTTGCACAAGGGTAAGCGGTACTCGTCCAATCACTTCACCGCGCAACGTCAGTTCCGCATACGGCTGCTGAATATTGCGGACAATCCGAGCACTTACCTGTTTTTTCTCTCCCGCTGCCAGCGGATAAGAAAAGGCACGTGTGCTGTAATACGCGAGCACCCCATTGTCCTGCTTCTCTTCTCCGAGACGGGCTTTCTCCTGAATGAGCGAAGTCAATGGATAATTCGCAAATCCGTAATCCATCCAGCTCATCGAATCGTTCCAGTCCTGTGGCGCATTCAACACAACAATAGCAAGCTGCTGACCGTTTCGGGTCGCAGACGAGGAAAGGCAGCGCCTCGCGATTTTTGTATACCCGGTTTTCACCCCGTCCGCTCCTTCATACAGGCGGAGCATTTTGTTTTTGTTAAGCAGCTTACGGTCCCACTGCTCCCCTTCCCACGGAATGTGTTTGACCTGAGTGGAGACGATTTTTTTGAATTCCGGGTTGCGCAGCGCATACGCGGTCAGAAGTGCCATATCATTAGCAGTCGAATAATGATTGTCGCTGTCATCGAGTCCGTGCGGGTTTGTAAAATGACTGGAGCGCATTCCGATATACTGCGCTTTCTCATTCATCATGCGGGCAAATCCGTCCACCGATCCGCCGACATGCTCGGCAATGGCAACTGCCGCGTCATTGCCAGAACGAAGCATGAGACCGTATAGCATGTCTTCCATTTTCATTTTTTCGCCGCGCTTTAAGTAAATGGAGGACCCTTCTTTGGCATAGGCACCTGGTGGTGTCGTTACAATCTCCTGACTGTTGCCTTCTTCTAGCGCTACGATCGCGGTCATAATCTTCGTCAGGCTGGCGATGCGCATCCGTTTATCACCTTGCTTTTCGGCAATGATTCGGCCAGACGTTACATCGATAAGCGCCGCTGTTTCAGCCGAGATCGCTGGCGGTCCATCTGGCGCTGCTGATACGCCTGCCATAGGCAGACATGTGATTATGGTAAGTAGTAGTAAAACGAGCTTTTTCACTCCGATCCCCCTTATCCGCACCGTTATCGGTTGTCCTAGTAGATATGTATATGGGACAGGGTCGAGTTTAAGACTATTTTGTGGAATTGAGCGGATTTGGTGGGAGAGAAAGAGAGGAATTGGTGATAGACTGAATTTTGGACACAGAGAACCGAGAGTGCAAAAATAAAACAAATGCATTCTACATTGAGTTGTCTGACTACGAAGAAAAAGTACGATAAGAAATTCAAACTCCAACAGCAGCAGACAAAAAGAGAACCACCCTACGATAGTTAGTCGCAAGGTGGTCTTGCTAGGAATAAGTCGATTCCTTACTTTTTAGAGAAATTATTCTTAATTGGTTGGCTATCATGCCAACCTATCAGTTTTATATGGTATTCCTTAAGTAATTGATCTGAGTAGATAGATCCATCAGTAGTAATTCTACCATCTTTTTCAATATAGGAGGCATTTGGAAAGTCGCTATCATTTTCCCTAGAGTCTGAATCCCCCATATAGTATTTTGCACTCCCAGGAACAAAGTATATTTCTTTTGTATCGTTGACTTTTAGCAAGGTTATCCTCTCATTCCCACTAGCTAACCTCTGTTTCCGCTAGAGAAATTTCCCTATCCCTTCATTTGCACCAAAACCATCAAATTCACATATTAGTATATTTTCAATAACCTTGCGTTGCCCATTAATTTCATATTCCAAACGAAACGGAAATTCTCCATATATGATTTCAGGACGTGGAGGATTTGGTTGTAATTGGATGTGTACTAGAATGAAAAGCCAAGGCAAAGTAAGATATGCTACAATTACAACTACCAACAGCAACGGAATACCTAACGTTAACAGTATTTTCGATTTCAATAATAGCCGGCCTCCTCTAAAGCTCTTATCACTGAAGACATGGAATGGTTATCTATTCGTTTTTTTTATTTTATACGAAGGAGGATACCACTATTTAATAGCATGTTGAGTAGGTAGATAAACAGTCGATCCAATAAATTGTTCGCCAAAATAATGATTTAAAATTTCACCTTTAACCACATAATGAATCAGACTTCTCAACGTAGAGTCTTCTGGGGAATTTTAAACCGGCGATTTTGGGGAGAAAAACATTGCCGTTGGCACCTTCATACGTATCCTTTGAGATACAGCAAATTCTATTAAATTTAACATTACTATAATTCGTAAAAAACCTTAGTCCGATAAATTCTCGAACTAAGGTTGTGCATTGCTTTTTGTTCAAACTTGGGGCTTATTAAGACTTTATACTCGCAAGGGAGCATTTTAGATAAACGCCGGTTTGTACAAGATTATTGTTTATATAAGTAATCCACCTACTCTGATGATTTAAAATCTCCTTTGGTAAGATACGATTTCAAAGCAAAAGGTCTAAAAATATCATCCCCTCTACTTATCGGAGAAACAATCTCCCACCCTTTCGAAACAAGAACCAAATTTCCAGAGTATTCATTATAATCAGGACCCTCCCTCTTTTCTAACACTCCCTTAATAACAAATCTATTTTTTTTGTCTCTTTCAGTAACATAATCGTAAATGGTTATATTCTCGCTCAACTCATTCATTGGATCTACGCCTTCAACATACATATAACCATTAGCAGAAGGAAATAAATGATTATTATAACCAAGTATTAGCCAATCAGCTCCCGATGTATCAGAATGTTCACAGATAATTTCAATTTCACCCAGAGGGATTTCTCCTTTAGGAATATAGTCAAACTTAGGTGATATTGCCTGTTTAACTGGTAATTCTTGAATACAAATAAATGTTACCGGAACTAGAAGAACAAATACCCACCTCAATTTTCTCTTTAACATCTGTCCCTCCCAAATATTATTTTTTGGTGAAAGTCTTCCAAAATACGTTAGAAGTTTCAGTATCCAATATTGGATAGTATTTGCTATCTCTAGTATCTATATTGTCGACTAGTCGTCTATCGATACTATCCGTAAAATCCTATGCCAAACCTCTATCTTTGTTTATATATTCATAAGTTGTTTTACCATCTGTAGCTGCAATAGTGGAACCACCAGTCTGATTCACCCAACTTTGTGCAAAACTCCTTCCATTACGATCCTCAGTTATTTCATTAGCCGCCATAACAGTTACAAAGGCAAAAAGAAACCCCAGACGGGTTTGTTGCTCATTTTGAGGAGTTAGTAAGATTATTCTTCTATGCTAC